>NZ_AJTQ01000181.1 GCF_000262345.1 Streptomyces xiaopingdaonensis
GCCCGCCGCCGAGCCGGTGCCGTGCGGCGGCGTCGGCGGCGCTCGACCGCCGGCCGGCCGGCTTGTCGGTGACGGCGCGCGAGGGCTGCCGCCCCGCGCGCGCGGCGCCTCCGGCGGAGCGCTGCGAGGAGGCGCCCGGCGGCGGGGTGAACGGGCGGCCGCCCTGGCGCGCCTCGCGTGCGCCGAGCCGGTTCGCCAACTCCGCCTTGTGCGCGAGGTTCTGCCCCGCCTGCCGCGAGATCTGTGCCTGCGCGCGCCCGCCGCCCGCGACGCTGGGCGGCGCGACGCCGCCGTACAACCCCGCCACGCCGGCCGCGCCCAGTGCCGCGCCCCCGGCGACGACGCCCCCGCCCGCCCCGGTCACACCCCCGTCGAGGCCGGAGAGGCGGGGGGCGGACTG
>NZ_AJTQ01000182.1 GCF_000262345.1 Streptomyces xiaopingdaonensis
ACCGGGTCGATCCAGCGCCCCGACGACGGGTCGAACTCCCGCCCCGTCGCCGGGTCGACGAGGAATCCGGTACCCGGGCTCCGTACCCACCCCGCGAAGTCCCCTCCGTCGGGCCCGACGATCGACGAGTGCGGGTACGAACCTGCGCCCACCGTCGCCCCGTTGGGCGCGACGACGACGGGTCCGTGCCCGCCCGCGCCGAGGCCGAGCTCTCCGCCCCCGGCGGAGAGCGCGCCCGCACCGCGGACTCCCCCGCCCGGCGCGGGCGAGACCTCGGGCGCCGTGGGGGCGTCGCCGCCCGTGACGCCGCCGATCACGTGGTCCAGTGCGGAGAGCTCCTGGATCGCCTCGCGGGCGAGTTCGTTCATCCGCTGGACGTGCATGGTGCTGCCCTTGTCCGCCTGCACCTGGAGGGAGCCGGACGCCGCGGCCGCGTCCTCGTCCTTGCTGTTCTTCGCGTCCTGGTTCTTCTCGTACTCGATGCGGAGGCTCTCGGCCCGCTCCGCCGCCTCGGCCGCCGCGCCGCCCGCGTCCTGGAGCTGGCGGCTGATCGCCATCGCCAGCGAGGACGCCTGGCCGCCCCAACCCCCCGTTGCGCCGAGGCTGTCGGCGAGTTCGGCGAGACCGACACCGGGTTCGGCCGAGGTCTCGCCCGCGACGCGCCCCAGGTCGTCACCGGTGCGCGTGGCGACGCCCGCGAGCGCCATCCAGGCGCCCGCGGCAGCCTTCATCTCGTAGTCGTTGACGCTGAGGATCTGCGAGACCGTCTGGTAGAAGTTGTCGCTCATCGGCTCACTCCGGCAGCATCTCTTGGCCGCCGCCGGGGCGCTGGTCCGCCGCCAGCTTGTTCTGGAGGGCGACCTCCTCGTCCGTCATGTTCGCCAGGTCGGCCACCTCCCCCGCCCGGTCGACGATGTTCTCCACGGAGACGCCGTGGCGTTCGGCCTGCTCCAGCATCGCGCGGGCCGCGCTCTCCAGCGCGTCGGCCGCGTCCCCGCCGCTGGGAACCGAGCCGAACATGCCGCGAGCCGCGGCGATCCGGAGGAAGCCCTCCCGCAGCGAGATCCCCGTGGCCCCCGCCGCGCCCTCCTGCGTACCCCGCGCCGCTTCGGCGTTGAGGTGCTCGCCTTCCCCGTCCGACATGCGTCCTCTCCCTCGTCCCCGCTTAGCGGCCGGCGGCCCGGCGCATCGCCTCGCCGCCCTCCATCGCGATGTCGCGGGAGCGTCCCATCGCGGTGTTCTGGAGGCCGAGGTTCTCCCCGAACTGCTCGACCTTGCGTACGTAGTTGTCGTTGCGGTCGCTGAGGACCGACTGGAGGCCGGAGTCGATCTCGCCCTCGGGGAAGAGCCCCTCGATGCGGCGGATCACGTCCGTCCAGATCTCGTTGCACTCGGTCAACTGCCGTACGCCGGCCTGCTGCACGTCGCCCATGGCGGCGTCGCTGAACCTGTAGTGGCCGTCCTGCATCTCCGTCTCCGCTCTCTCGTCCCTCGTGTGCGGCTCAGGCGCGCATGCCGAGCTGGATGTCGCCGGCCTGCCCGCCTCCTGCGCCCCCGCCGGCCGCCGACGTCTGGACCTGCTGGACCTGCTCGTCGGTGTTGTGGCCCTGCTCGCCCGTGAGGTTGAGGTCCGAGCGCAGCCCCTCCAGTTCCTCGGCGAGCGCCCTGCCGACCGAGGCGAGGTCCGCGTAGGTGCCCTGCGCCACGGCGGTGCCGCTGCTGGAGAAGGCCGTCGTCACGTTGTCGCCCTGGGCGCCGATGATCGTGGACGACTCCTGCATCCGCTCGAAGGCGTCGTCGACGATGCCCTCGATCGCCTTCAACGCCTCCGTCCCGACATTGACGTCGTACTCGTCGCTCATAACTGCCTCCTCGGGCCCAGGCCCGCACCGATCGGCTCCCCGGTTTGCGATCGCGCCGGTTTACCAGCACGTGCTCCAGCATCGTAGGAAGCGGTCGTATCAGATCCGTATCAACCGCGTCTGCGCTTCGCACCGTCGTTTGCAGACGCCTGGAATTCCCTTGCGCAACTACTGTCCGCCCGGCAACGGTCGGAGCCGTCCGCACGGTGCGGCCGGGCGGGGCGGGGCGCCCCGCCCCGCCC
>NZ_AJTQ01000183.1 GCF_000262345.1 Streptomyces xiaopingdaonensis
GCTGGCCGGAGGCCGGGTTCCGTGCTCGCGCACCGCCCGGCACGCCGGGTGGGCGCACGGGAGCGCGTGCGCGTGTGTATCAGCCGTCACGCTGATCGCGTAGGCTGGTCGGGCACGTTTTCAGATCTCCATGGCAAACGTTTCCGCGGGCCTGCTGCGAGGTTTCGCGGCCCGCGTCGGGAGTGCCGAGGGAAGGGTCTCTGATGGAGTTCCGTGTTCTCGGCCCGCTGGAGGTCCGGGACCAGCGGGGCGAGCAACTGCCGGTGAGTGCGCCGATGTTGAGGGCGCTGCTGGCGACACTGGTACTGCGCACCGGACACGTGGTGACGGTGGAGGACCTGGCGCACCAGCTCTGGGGCGAGGAACCGCCGGCCTCCATCAGAACGGCGATCCGCAACTACGTGATGCGGCTGCGCAAGGCGCTCCGCGAGGACCGCATCAACACCAGCGCGGGCGGCTACCAGCTCCTCGCCGCGCGTGAGGAAACGGACCTCGGCCAGTTCCAGGCGCTCCACTCGCACTCGCGCGAGCTGACTTCCACCGATCCGGCCGCCGCGGCCGAACTCCTCGACGAGGCACTGTCGTTGTGGCGCGGCAAGCCGCTCACCGGCATCGGGGACTGCCCGCTCCGCACCGTCCACCAGCCGCGGCTGGAGGAACTGCGCCTCACGACCGCGGAGGAGCGGTTCGACCTCCGTCTCGCGCTGGGCGAGCACGAGGTGCTCGTCGAGGAGCTTCTCGCCGCCGTCAGGGAGCACCCGCTGCGCGAACGGCTCACCCGCCAGTTGATGCTCGCGCTGCACCGCAGCGGCAGGAGCGCCGAGGCACTCGGCGTCCTCCGGGAGGCGCGCCGCGCGCTCGTCGACGAACTGGCCATCGAACCAGGCCCGGATCTGCGGGAGTTGGAGCGGGCGATCCTTCGCGGGGACGCCGCGCTGGAGGCGCCGCGCCGGACCCGTACGGAGACTGTCGCCCCTGCCGCGGAGGGTGTGCAGCAGCTCGTTCAGGAACCGGGACCCGAGCCCCGCGAACCGGCGGAGAGCACGGTCCTGCCCACCGAGTTCCCCGCCGCACCCGCGACGTTCGTCGCGCGCGGAGTGGAGATCGCCAAGCTCCGCGAGTGGCTCACGGGCGCTGTGGCCGCACCCGCCGTGTGCCTCATCGACGGTGCGGGGGGCGTCGGGAAGTCCACGCTCGCGCTGCGCTCCGCGCACGAGTCGGCCGACCGCTTCCCCGACGGCATGGTCCACGTCGACCTGCGCGGAGCCGACCCGCAGAGCCCGCCGCTCGGCACCGACGACGCGGTGCGCCAACTGCTGCGCGCCCTGGGCGAGCCGCCCGACTCGGTGCCGCCCGATTCGACGGCCGCCCTCGAGCACTACCAACGACTCGTGCGGCAGCGGCAGTTGCTCGTCCTCCTCGACAACGCGCACAGTTCGGAGCAGGTGCGGCCACTGCTGCCGAGCCGCGCCGGCTCCGCCTGCCTCGTCACCTCGCGCACCGTGCTGACGGGCCTGCCGGGCGCCCGGCATCTGCACCTGGACACGCTGCAACCGGCCGACGCGGTGGCGCTGGTGCGGACGGTGTCCGGCACCGCCGATCCGGCCGGCGAGGCGCAGTGGCACGAACTCGTCGAGCTGTGCGGGCGGTTGCCGCTCGCACTGCACGTGATCGCGGTGCGCATGGCGTCGAGGCCGCGCTGGTCGGTGGCCGATTGGACGGAGACACTGCGCGACGAGCGCCGCCGCCTCACCGAACTCGTCGTCGCCGACCGCGACGTCCGCGCGAGCCTCCTCGTCAGCATCGAGCAGCTCCGCGACAGCGGTGACCCCCTCGATCGCGGCGCCGCCGAACTCTTCCCACTGCTCGGCGCGGCCGCCATCGGCCGGCACACGGCGCAGACGGCGGCAGCGCTGACCGGCGCCGAAGGGCCCGCAGTGAAGGGCGCGTTGGAGCGGCTCACCGACGCGCAACTCGCCGAGAGCCCGCGGCCGGGCCAGTACGCCCTCCACGACCTGGTGCGCGCCACCGCCGCGGGCGAGGCGGAGTCACTGCCGCGCGCACGCGTCGGCGAGGCCCTCACCGGGCTCGCGCGTTGGTACCTGGGCACCCTGCACCGCGTCAACGAACCTTTCGCCGGCAACGAGACGAACACGGAGCTCAGCCGCGAGGCTCTCGAGCACTACACAACGGGCCGCTCATTCACGGCCGTTGACGAAGCGGTGGCCTGGGCCGACGCCGCCTGCGACGACGTGGTCCGTTTCGCCGCCCAACTCGCCGACTCTTCCGCGCCCGGCCCCGAGGAGGCGCCGCTCCGCGGCCGAACGTTGGACGACTTCGCGCTCCAGGCGCTCACCGCGCTGGACACCTTCTTCGCCCGGCAGGCCCGCTGGCGCGCACAGAGCAACCTGGCCGAGACGGCGCTGCGGGTCGCGGAGCGGCGCGGGGACCGCTACGGACAGGCCGAGGCGCTCTCCCGGCTCGGGAAGGTGACGGGCCAGCGGGGCGAACCGGTCGCCGCCACACCGCTGTTGGAGCGCAGCATCGCGCTCTTCTCGGAGCTGGGGATGGGGCGGCAGATGGCGGTCGCCAGAAGCAACCTCGTGCCCTGCCTCGCGACACAGGGGCTGCTGCGTGAGGCCATCGAGGTCGGTGAGTCCGCGTTGCGGACCGTCGAGGTGCACGGCCCCGGGCCGCTCGTCATGTCGATCCGCAACAACCTGGGCAGGTGCCACCTCCACCTCGGCGACCACGAGCAGGCGTACGAGCTGCTGCTGCACAACTACCGCGGCACCACCTCGCCCGCGTACCGCGCCAACACCGCCCACTCGCTCGGCGAATACCACATGTTCCGGGAGGAGTTCGCCGAGGCCGCCGAGTGGGCGAGGACGTCCCTCTCCGAGGGCGAGCACTTGGACCCGCTCTCCAGGGCGGAGGCGTACGCGCTGCTGGCGGCCGCCCTGCGCGGCATGGGCCGCGCCGAGGAAGCGGGTGCGGCGGACGCCGACGCGAGGGAGCTGCTCGACCGCCTCAACGCGCGGGAGGCGGCGCAGCTCCGTCTGAAGCTGGGTCGGGGCGAGGTCCCGTCGGAATCGGAGCCCGCCGGGCACGGGTGAGCGGCCGCGGGTGCGGGTGCCTTGATGCGGGGCGCAGTTGCCCGCGCATGGCGTAGTGTCCGCCCGACGGCGGGAAGCCGCTGCGGACCGAGGCCCGTGGAGAGCGCAGAGACGCGGGTGGGTGAGAGCACCGCAGGCTGACACCGTTCGCATCCCGCCGCCGGGCCGGTGCGCGCTGACGCACCGGCCGGAACGGTCTCTCGAAAGGCCCGCCCATGCACTCCGCCCCACCGCTCCCGCCGTACGACACCACCGTGCGGGCACTGCGCGCCGCAGGGTGCGTCTTCGCCGAGGACGAGGCCCGCCTCCTCCATGCGGCGGCCGACTCGGCCGCACACCTCGACCGCCTCGTCACCGACCGCGCAGCCGGGTTTCCGCTCGAACACCTCCTCGGCTGGGCGGAGTTCAGCGGGCTGCGCGTCACCGTACGGGCGGGCGTCTTCGTGCCGCGTCGCCGTACGGAGTTCCTCGTCGAGCGCGCCGTCGAAGCCGCCCCGGAAGCCGCGTGCGTGGTCGACCTCTGCTGCGGAACGGGCGCGCTCGGCGCCGCGCTCGCACGGCTCCGCCCCGCGGTGCAGCTCCACGCCGCGGACGTCGACGCGGAGGCCGTCGCCTGCGCCCGCGTCAACACGGCCCCGTTCGGCGGCGTCGTCCACGGCGGCGACCTCTTCGACGCGCTCCCGGCCGGTCTGCGCGGCCGGATCGACGTGCTCCTCTGCAACGTCCCGTACGTACCCACGGGCGAGTTGGCGCTGCTGCCGGGAGAGGCGCGGCTCCACGAGGACCGGCGCGCCCTCGACGGCGGCCGTGACGGACTCGACGTGCTCCGTCGGGTCGTCGCCGAGGCACCGCAGTGGCTCGCCCCCGGCGGAAAGCTCTTCTCCGAGGCCGTCGAGCGCCAGATCCCCGCGGCGACGGCGGCGGCACGGACCGCCGGGCTTCTCCCCGAGGTCGCGCACGACGAGCAGCGGGAGGCTTCGGTACTGATCGCCGCGAGGGACGCGGGATGAGCCGTCCGCGGGGGCTGCCCCCTCGCCGTTCAACTCTGTTGGCGGACGGGCGCGTTGGGCGGCTTGTTTCGTCCGCCGGCGGTGTTTCCGCCGGGGGTCGCCCGGGGCGCCCGCTCAGTCGCCCTCCGCGAGACGGGCGATCTCCGCGGCCATGTGCGTGACGTAGGCGTCGAGTTCGGCACTCGGCCACGCGGCGGGCTCCCCGGCTTCGCCCTCGTAGACGGCGAGCGCCTGCGCGAGGATCGGGCGGTACTGCTGCGGGAGCCTGCCGAGCGTGCAGGAAGCGCCCTCCGCCTTCGAGTGGAAGCGGTCGGTGCTGAGCGTCGCGTGGATGCGGGCAAGCGTGAGGACGACGTTGCGGGTGTCCTCCTCCGCCTCGGCACGCAGCGGCTCAACGGCCGCCGAGCCGGCGCGGCGCACGTCCCGCCACGGCACCGCATCGAGGAGGCGCCGCGGCGGCGGACCGGCAAGCGGGGTGTCGGCTGCCAGGGTCATGGCGAGGAGCACCGCCAGATCCTCGTCGTTCCCCGGCTGCGGCACCTCACCGCGCTCGTAGCTCTCCCTGCACCACTCGCCGTACTGGAAGTCGCAGCGCGGCGGGTACCGCCACGGCCGCACGTCCGACTCCACGACGACCGTCAACTCCACGGGGCGCAACCCTTGTTGCCCGTCGGGCGGCCCCGAGACCCCGCCCAGCAGCCCGTCGACGAGCGCGCGCCGCTCCTCCGTGCCAAGAGAGCGGCCGGCGACGACGAGCACGTCGAGGTCGCTGTACGGGCACAGCCCGCCGCGGAGCACGGCCGAACCGTACTGGTAGGCACCGCGCACGTTCGGCCCGAGCACGCGCTCCACCAGGTGCACGACGTCGGAGAGTTGGGTCATGGGGGCCTCTGCGGGACGGAAGCGGCGGGAACGCAGACGGTAGGCGCCGGTCCGGGCGCGAGCAACGGCATTTCGAGGGCGGCCCGGCGGAGGACGCCGGTACGTGGTCTTCCGTACGCTTCGAGCCCGGAGGGAATCGAGCCTTCGAGCGAGGCCCGGCATGCACACGTCTCCCCCGGGCCGGACCGCTTACGAGATGAGGCGGCTGGTGAAGCCGTCGCGGACGAGGGACGCGTACGCGGCATGCACGTTCTCCGGGACCTCCTGCTCGGTGGCGAATCCGAGCTTCGGGTACTCGATGACCCGCTGGAGGTCGCCGACGAGCATGTCCAGGACGAGCCTCTCGTCGCCGATGGAATTCACGTAGTCGTCCAACCCCCATGGCTCCGAGGCGCAGACGACATCGACGTCAGGCCACAGCTTGCGGGCGGTCGCGAACGCACGCCGTTCCATATAGGGCTTGGAGACGAGCAGCACCGAAGCCGGGTGCATACCGGCCGCGGCGAGGAGCTTCCGCGAGAACGTGATGTTCTGACCGGTGTTGCCCGCGTTCGGCTCCAGCAGGATCGCCTCGGCAGGAACGCCGAGATCGATGGCGTGCTCCCGGTAGTGGACGGCCTCGCCACGCGGGAAAACCTCAGCGGTAGTGGGGCTGTTGCCGCCGGTGCACACCAGGGTCTTGAAGAAGCCCTCCCGGTACAGGTCGGCCGAACGAGCAGCGACGCCGAGGTCGTGGCTGCCCAGCCCGATCGCCGCGTCAACAGGGCGCAACTCGTGATGCATCCGGTGGTAGTCCCAGATCAACTCAGCCCAGCGCCACTGCTGTTCTGTGATGGCCTGCTGGTTGTCGCTCACACGTCTCCAATCGCCCCTGCCTCGGACTATCGTGGCGACAGTGGCAGGGGCTGTGCAGGACCACGCACTACGCGCCGAACTGCCCATTACAGATACCGGACACGAAGCGCCTCCACGAAGCAGTCGTGAAAGCCAGCACGGGACCTTCCACGATTTTGGAGTCCCGCACCGGTACGGCGCCCTCGGACGCCTGGCCGGGGGCCCACTCGATGCACTGGCCACCATTGCCGCTGTATGAGGACTTCAACCAAAGGAGGTGTTCGGTCATCAAGAACTGCCCTTTCGGAACGACTCGATCATGGCCGTTGTGGTCGCCCTCCACACTCCAGCCGGGCGAACACCTCACCACCGCCCCCAAGTTCTGCGCCGAGGTCGGGCCTCTTGTCGTCAACCACCGCGCTGTACCCGGCAGGCATCCTGCAACTGCGGGCTAACCGTCGAACCGCCCACGCCGAACCGCACCGACGAAGCTCGCGAACGCGCTCGGAGCGACAGCCAGCGAAAGGGACCGATCCTTGGTGTCCCGGACGGGAACCACACCGCGCAGGGCGGCGAGGTTGGTGGCGACCTCTACGCAGTCGCCGCCGTTGTCGCTGTAGGAGGACGTGAACCAGCGGGGGGACTCGGTCGTCACAGGGCACCCTTTCGCAACTGCTCGATCATGACCACGGACGCCGCCTGTGACAGCGCTTCGCCCTGTAGTTGATGGTAGGCCATCAGTATGGGCACCACGGAGGCGCTGTCCCGGTCCAGGTGTCCTTGGACCTGAGCCTCGGCGTAGCAGATAACGGACCGATCCGGCATCGTCAGAAGATTCACCGGAAGATTGAAAGTTCGGCGTTCACCGATCTCGTACGGTGCAATCTGCAGCAACGAGTTCGGCAGCTCTGCGAACTCCACCAGGTGAGCCAACTGAGCATCCATAACGGCGTCCCCGCCGACAGGACGCCGAATGCAGCTTTCGTCCATGGTCACGAACACCATGGGCGGCTTGGCCCTGAACACCGCTTCCTGCCGTTCCGCCTGGAAAGAGACGCGTTCATCGGCTTGGGCAGGCGTGATGGCACCCCGTCGCACAGCGCTGTCCGCCAGCACCCGCGCGTACTCCGGCGTCTGCAACAGCCCCGGGATGATCCCGATGTTGAAGAGCCGGATCTCCACCGCCCGCTCCTCGTACCCCACGTACTCCGGAAATCCCTCCAGCAACGAGCCGTGCCGCATCTCGCGCCACTCGCGCTCGAAGGACTCGTCCGTGTCGGCGACGTCCAGGACGCGATCCAGCTTGCGTGAAAAGGGAAGGGTTGGCGACTTGCGAACAGTTTCAACGGCCGAAATATGCTGACTCGAATATGCCAGGCGCTCGGCCAGCTCTTCCTGCCGCCAGCCGCGCTTCTCCCGCAGTCTGCGCAGGCGGGCCCCGTACGCCGCTGCCGGGCCGCTCTCGGGGTTCAGTTCCTTGCGGTTGACCATCTCTCCCCCAACTCGCCCTTCGCTCCTGATTACTTGAAGGGCTGCTCACCGTAGGTCACGCTGAATGCCTCCGGTAGCGGATCGGCTACAGCGGGCTACAGCCTTGCATGCCCGTACGACACCGACTACCGGGAAGTCCCCCACCTCCTGGCGTGCGACCAGTCGCAGCGTCAGCCCATACCTCCTCGTCCGGGGTGATCCCGCATGTCCAGCACCGTCTACCGCCTGCGTGAGTACACCGTCGTCCGCGACCAAGAACCCGATGCGGAGCCGCACACGTACGCCCTCCAGTGCGCCGTCTGCGCCGAAGGCGGCCCACCGAGCGCCGACGCGCACAAGGCGCACGGCTGGATGCTCGCCCATCTCCGAGCGCGGCCCGGGCACTTGACGTACCGCGAGCACGTCACTCGCCCGTATCGGGCGATCCCCGGGAAGTGGCTGTGAGCGGCGCCGTCCGCACTGCGCGTCGCCGCCTCGCAGCCTGGGCAGGCCCGCTCCTCCTCTTCTCGATCACCGTCGGCATCGGCTTCGTGCTGTGTGCCGCCTGGCTCACCCGGCCGGGAGCGTGACGTGCCCGAGAAGCCCGGACCCGAGCCCGAGCCGAAGGGCCGGCGGTGCCACCACGACGGGCCCCTGACGCCCGACGGCAAACACTGCGCACGCTGCAAGCGCCGGATCTACCTCTAGGAACCCACCATGATCCGCACCGGCTGGTACGAACTCCCAGGCGGACTGGGCCCGTTCGACCTCCACCGCGGTGACCGCGTCCTGCACGGCGGACGCTGGACCACCGTCACCGACCTCTATTCCCCCGGCAGTTCAGGCTGCGGCCGAGTCCTCCACCTCGCCGACGGACGCCTCTATCTCCTGCGACCCGGCGAGCGTCTGCCGGTCTACCGCCGCGCCACGCGCGGCTGAGACTCCGCTCGGGCCCGGTGACCCGCCCCGGACCCGAGCGGGCACCGATCCCGCGCCGCCGCAACGTCAGGACGGGCAGTCGCTGCGGAATGCGGGTGCCCGGCTCCGGCGAACGGCCGCGGGCCGACGGATGCGGCGGTAACCGCTGACCAGCCGCTCGTTGAACAGGCCGGGCCCGTCCGCCGTGGACGGGCCCGGCTCCCACCGTGAGGGGATGACCAGTGCACTGGCACGCGTTCGCCTGGAGCGGCCACCAGGTACCCGATGATTCGGCAGCCGCCGACCCGGCCCAAGCCGTCATGCCCACCGAACTCCACCTGTGGTTCCGCAAGCCCGAAAGCCTCCGCCGCGGCATGTTCCCGGACCCGGAGTCCGCCTACGCGTGGCTCTCCCGGGAACTCCACGAGACCTGTGACGACCGGGAGCGCATGCCCGGCATGCTGGCGCACTACCGGGAGCACCTGACCCTCCGCCAAGATGCGTACGCCGGGTTCTACGCCAGGGGGTCGCTGATCGTTCGCGCACTTCTCACATGCCCCCGCACCGGAGCCGACCAACGCCCGGTAACCTGTCCGGAACCTCCGGCTTAGGCCGGACTCGAACCGTCCCTGTGACCGCTCCCCCGTTGGCGGTCACAGGGGCTCCCTCCTGCCCGAACGCTCCGTCGAGCCCGGGCCGCCGCTCCTCAGCCTGCGCAGCACCCCTCCCCTGCCCGCTCCTCCAGCGCCTCCGCCAACCTGCCACGCACCGCACCCTGCGCCGCGATCCGCGCATCCAGCACCGCGAGCCGCCTTCGCGCCACGGCGAGCCCCTCGGGCGAGGGGGACGCCTGCGTCACGTCGCCGTCGAGACACGGGAGGAAGAAGCGGACGTCCTCCAGCGTGAGGCCGAGGCCGAGGAGGCACCTGATGTTCCGTACACGGGCGGGCGCGCCATGCGAGTAGACGCGGTAGCCGCCGGGGGCGCGCTCGGCGGTGAGGAGGCCGGCCTGCTCGTAGTGGCGCAGCGCGCGGGGCGTGGCACCCGTCGCCGCAGCGAGTTCCCCGATCCGCATATCGACCCCCTCCTTCGAGGCACCAGTCTCACCGCACCATCGCGCCGCCGTCCACCGGCACCACAGCCCCGGTGACGAAGCCCTGTGCGGGCGCGGCGAGTTGGGCCACTACGCGGGCCACCTCATCGGGGCGCCCGAGGCGGCCCGCCGGTGTGGCGGCGAGCTGCCACCGGCGCACCTCCTCGCGCCGCTCGCGGGAGAGGCCCTGGTGCTCGCCGATCGGCGTCTCGATCGCGCCGGGCGCCACCCCCACCACCCGCACGCCCTCGGCGGCGAGTTCCACCGCCCAACTGCGCGTGAGCGCGTCGAGCCCCGCCTTGCTCGCCGCGTACGCGGAGGAGCCGGGCCACCCCCGCTGCCCCAGAGCCGTACCGATGTTGACCACGACGCCCCGCGCCGCGCGCAACGGTGCGAGGAGCGCCTGTGTGAGCAGGACGGGAGCCGTCAGGTTGGTGGCGAGCTGCGTCGTGAGGTCGTCCTCCGTGTACGTGCCGAGGCGGCCGGAGCGCACGATGCCGGCGTTGTTGACGAGTACGTCGAGTCGCCCGCCCCGCTCCCGGACGGCGTGCGCGATCCGTGTGCGCCCCTCTTCGCAGGTCACGTCGGCGGGGAGCGGCCGTATGCGGTCGTGCCCGTCCGCCGTCTCCCGGAGCGATTCCGGTCGCCTGCCGACGGCGAGGACGTGCGCGCCCTCCCCCGCGAAGGTCCTCGCCGTCGCCCTGCCGATGCCCGTACCCGCGCCGGTGACGACGGTGACGCGGCGCTCGCGCGCGGACGAACCGCCCGCCATGACGGTGGTGTCGGTGTCCATGGCGGCATCCTCGGACCCTGCCGCCGGCGTGAAGGTCAAGCACGGGCACGGTCGGGACGACCGCTGACCTGGCGTGCGGCACTCGGTGCGGTGTAGGTGAGGGGGTGGCATGCACTGACGACGGAGGGCACACCCCATGAGCACCATCGCCGCACACGTTCCCGATCCCGTCCGCCGGGTGGCGGTCACCGAGGGAGGGGACGTCGTCCTCGAAGAGGTGCCGGCGCCGGTGCCCGCAGCCGGTGAGGTGCTCGTGCGCACGCGGCTGGTGGGGATCTGCGGCAGCGACGTCCACGCGCGGCGCGGTGAGCACCCTTTCATCTCGCTTCCCTACCGTCCGGGGCACGAGGCGGTCGGGGTCGTCGCCGCGCTCGGTGAGGGCGTCGACGCGCTCGCCGAAGGGGACAGGGTCGTCCTCGAACCCAATCTGGCGTGCGGCGAGTGCCGGCACTGCCGCTCCGGTCGCTACAACATCTGCGTGCATCTGAAGGTGTTCGGGTGCCAGACGGCCGGTGCGCTCGCGGACGCCTTCACCATCGGTGCCGACCGTCTCCACCGCGTGCCCGAGGCGCTCTCCGACCTCCAGGCGGCGCTCGTCGAACCGCTCGCCACCCCCGTGCACGCGGTGCGCCGGGCAGGCGACCTCTCCGGGGCGCGGGTCCTCGTCCTGGGCGCGGGGCCGATCGGCCTGCTGACCGTCGTCGCGGCGCGGGCGGCGGGGGCGGGGGTCGTCGTCGCCACCGACCTGGCGGCCGAAAAGCGCGAGGCAGCACGGGAGTTCGGCGCCGACGCGACCCTCCCCGCGGACGCACCGGACCTGCCGGAGCGCGCCCGCGAACTCCTCGGCGGGCCTGCCGACGCCGCCTTCGACTGCGTCTCCGTCTCCGCGTCGCTCACGCAGGCGGTGCGCTCGGTCGACAAAGGCGGCACCGTCCTCGTCGTGGGCGTGCCGACGGGGCCGCAGACCGTCCCCGTCGATCTGGCGCAGGACCGGGAGTTGACGCTGCGCGGATGCCTGATGTACGTGGCCGACGACGTCCGCAGGGCCGTGGGGCTCCTCGCCGACGGCGCCGTGCCCGTGGAGCGGCTGGTCACCTCCGTCCACTCGCTGGAGCGCGCGGGGGAGGCGTTCGACGCGGCGGGCGGAGGCGGGGAGTTGAAGGTGCTCGTCCGTGCCTCCGGCGGGTGAGGCGTGCCAACGGGGCCTGGGGCAGGGCCCGTTGCGCACGGCGTTCACCCCGCGGTCTCCGAGTGCCACTTGTCTCAGGGCGTACGCCCCTGTACTTCTGTATCCACGATCACACCGGCCCCGGCGCGCGCGGGTTCCGCCGCGCGCCGGGGCATCGGCCCGGAGGGAGCCCGTCATGGAGGAAGTCCCCGCCGCGTCGTGGCGCCGCAGCAGTCGCAGCGGACAGAACGGCGGCAACTGCCTGGAGGTCGCCGACGGCGTCCGAGGGCCCGTCCCCGTGCGCGACTCCAAGGCGCCCGAGGGTCCGGTCCTCCTCGTCCCGCGACGGTCCTGGGCGGCCTGGGTCGCCTTCCTGAAGGACGCGTGAATCCGCCGGCGGGTCAGGTGAGTTCGTCGGCGAGCAGATCCATGAGCAGCCCGTCCCGCCACTCGCCCGTCTGGTGGTCGCGCCAGTACCTGCGCAGCACGCCGACCGGCTGGAACCCGACCTTCCGGTAGCTGGCGATCGCCGGTGCGTTCTCCGCCGCGGGGTCGATGGTGAGGCGGTGGTGCCCGCGGTCGTCGAGGAGCCAGCGGGCGAGGGTGCGGACGGTGTCGGTGCCGAGTCCGGCGCCGGTGCGGCGGGCGGTGAGGAAGACGTCGATCCCGGCGTGCCGGTACTCGGGGTCGCTCTCCTCGGTGAACTGCACGGCACCGATGATCTCGTCGTCGAGGAAGACGGCGAAGGTGTTCTCGTAGCCGTTCGGGGGCGACCACCACGCCGCGACCTCGGGCTCCCTGACGATGCGGTCGAGCGTCTCCGTCTCGCTGTCCTCCACCGGACGAAGGACGACTTTCTCTCCGTGCAGTTCCATGCAGCACATTCTGCACATACACGACCGCGCCGCGTTGATCGCCCCCTGTACGTCGAAGGACCCGGACCGCCGCCGTCCGCCCCTACCCGCGCCGTGATCCCCCTGGGAGACTGCGTTGCGTCGCCCACCGACCGGACAGCGCAGGGGAGTTGACGTCATGAGCGTCGAGCGGACGCACACCCGCAAGACCGGCCCCGTCCCGCAGCCCGCCACCGGATGCCCCGTCGGCGAGGGGGCCGACGGCGTGTGGCAGGTGCGGGGGCACGAGACGGCACGCGCACTCCTGCGCAGCAGCGAGACCCTGCAGGCCGGCCTCGGCATCGAGACGGCGCGCATCATCCCGTCCAGCGTCCGCCGCCCCGTCCTCTACCAGGACGGCGAGGGCCACCGCGACCACCGCCGGCAGACGGCGCGGTTCTTCACGCCCCGCCGCGTCGACGAGGAGTACCGCGGCACCATGGAGCGCGTCGCGGAGGAGCAGCTCGACGTCCTCCGCGCCCGGCGCACCGCCGAACTCTCCGACCTCAGCTTCGAGTTGGCGATCGGTGTGGCGGCGGCCGTGATCGGCCTCACCGAGAGCAGGCCGGGCATCCGCAAGCGCCTCGACGCCTTCTTCCCCCAAAATTTCGGCACCCCGGGATTCACCAGCCTCCACGGCCTGCGCTGGTCGGCACGGCTCGTCAAGAACTGGCTCCGCCTCCACCTCGCCGACGTGCGACCCGCGGTACGGGCACGCCGCAAGCACCGCCGCGACGACCTCATCTCGCACCTCCTCGACGAGGACTACAACACCGTCGAGATACTCAGCGAGTGCCTCACCTTCGCCGCCGCAGGCATGATCACCACCCGCGAGTTCGTCAACGTCGCGGCCTGGCACCTCTTCGACGACCCGAAGCTCCTCGCCCGCTACCGCCGGGCCGACGAGCCCGAGCGCCTCGCGGTGCTCCACGAGATCCTCCGCCTCGAGCCCGTCGTCAACCTGCTGCGCCGCCGCACGACGGCGCCGGTCGCCCTCCCCGCCGAGGAGGGCGAGGTGACCGTCCCCGCAGGCGCCCTCGTCGACATCCGCCTCGACAGCGCCAACACCGACCCCCGCGCCGTCGGCGACGCCCCCCACGACCTCTGCCCCGCACGCCCCCTCCCCTCCGGCACGGCCCCCACGGGGCTCTCCTTCGGCGACGGTCCCCACCGCTGCCCGGGCCGCGACATCGCCATCCTGGAGACCGACGTTTTCCTCACCCGCCTTTTCGCCCTCCCCGGCCTCCGCATGTCCAGCGCCCCGGACGTCAGCTTCAAGCCGTCGATCGGGAGCTATGAACTGCGGGGGTTGGCGGTGGAGTTGGAGGGGACGTGAGAGCGTCACTGCGAGTGATCAGGGACCGCGCCCTCCGCGAGAGCGGCCCCGCAGGGCACACGGAACCGCGCGCCTGCCCCTGCGACGCAGGTCACAAAATTTGACCGGGCCCGCCCCCGGCAGGCAGGCTCCTGTGTCGACAAGCGCACAGCTCACGACGGTTTCTCCCGCTACGGCGGGAGGCGGCCCCCCGCGGACGGACGCCGTCGCTCGACACCTCTGAACGTGCACGACGTACCGGAGAACGCGGACGTCGCTGCGCGTGCACGCTGGCGCTCGGTCCCGTTCGCCTCGTGCCTTGGACGGTCGGTCGTGACCGCCTGTGCCGAAGCTCCCTTCCCCGAGGACGAACATGCCGAGCACCCCTGCCCCTGCCGCCTCCGGCGGCGCCGCGGAAGCGGACGCCCAGGACGGGCGAGAAGGGGCGACAAGCGAAGGCGCCGCGAAGGCCGCGGAGCCTCCCGGAAAACCCACGCCCCCCGGCGCACGCCGTACGGACCTGCCCGTGGTGGCGGTGAGCGGCGGACTCCTCGCCGCCTTCGTCGTCGTGGCGCTGGTGACGCCGGGCGGGACGGGGATCGTCGTGACGAAGCTCTTCGACGCCGCGGCGCGGTGGTTCGGACCGCTGTGGCAGGTGCTGCTGCTGGCGTTCTTCGTCGTCGCCGTGGCGTTGGCCTTCTCACGGTACGGACGGGTACGGCTGGGCGGTTTCGGGCGTCCCGAGTACCGCAGGTTCCAGTGGATCGCCATGATCATGAGCACCCTGCTCGCCGGGGGCGGGGTGTTCTTCGCCGCGGGTGAACCCGTGCAGCACTTCGCCGAGACGCCGCCGTACTACGAGGGCGTGGAGGCCGGCTCCAACGCGGCGCGGGACTCGGCGCTCGCGCAGAGCTTCGCGCACTGGGGCTTCCTCGCGTGGGCCGTGCTCGGCACGCTCGGCACCATCGTGCTGATGCGCGCGGCCGAGAAGGGCATGCCGCTGCGGCCCCGTACGCTCCTCTACCCGCTCGTCGGCGAGCGGATCGTGCACTCGCGGCTCGGCAAGGCGGTCGACGTCGTCTGCATCATCGCGGTCGTCGCGGGGACCGTCGGGCCGATCGGCTTCCTCGGGCTCCAGGTCTCCTACGGGCTCTCGCACGTCTTCGGGATACCCAACTCCTATCCGGTGCAGCTCGGCATCATCGTGCTGCTCACGGTGGTCGCGGTCACGTCGGTGATCACCGGCATCCACCGCGGCATCCAGATCCTCAGCCGGTTCAACCTCTGGCTCGCCGGGCTCACCATGGTGGTGCTGCTCGCCCTCGGCTCGGTCGGCTTCGTGCTCGACGGCTTCCTCGCCGGGTTCGGCGAGTACGCACGGGACTTCGTGCCGCTCGCGCTGGGCCGCGAGGACCAGGGCTGGCTCGGCACCTGGACGATCTTCTACTTCGGCTGGTTCCTCGGCTACGGCCCGCTGATGTCGATCTTCGTCGCGCGGATCTCGCGCGGCCGCACGCTCCGCGACCTCGTGTGCAGCACGGCGCTCCTCTCGCCCGTCGCGACGATGGTGTGGTTCAGCGTCTTC
Organism: Streptomyces xiaopingdaonensis; assembly: GCF_000262345.1. Taxonomy (GTDB): domain Bacteria; phylum Actinomycetota; class Actinomycetes; order Streptomycetales; family Streptomycetaceae; genus Streptomyces; species Streptomyces xiaopingdaonensis. Next base: position 15,078 of record NZ_AJTQ01000183.1, read on the forward strand.
GGCGGCACCGGCATCTTCCTCGAGCAGAAGAACCCCGGAGCGATCTCCGGACCGCTGGAGGCGGTCGGGATGGACGCGGCCGTCGTCGCCATGGCGGACAACCTGCCGCTGTCGACGGCCGTCACCGTCATGGTGCTCCTGCTGACCCTCACCTTCGTCGTGACCACCACCGACTCGATGTCGTACAGCATCGCGAAGGCGGGTACCGAGTCCGGTGAACCGAGCGTCGCCGTACGGGCGTTCTGGGCGCTGCTGATGGGCGCCGCGGCCGCGGTGCTCATCATCGTGGGCGACGGCGGGATCACCGCCCTCCAATCCTTCATCGTCGTCACGGCCGTGCCGGTCGCCTTCGTCATGCTGCCGGCGCTGTGGACGGCGCCGCGGATGGCCCGCGAGATGGCGGAGGAACAGGGGATCGCCGCGCGCAAGGCGACGCCCCCGGCCGAGAACGCGGCCGACTCCGGCTCCTAGCTACCGGACAGCCCCCGGATCGCGAAGACCGCCCCGGCGCCGTGCGGCGCCGGGGCGGGCGTATTCACCTGCTGCAACGGTCTTGGCCTGGGGTGTCCCGCTGCCGCACACTGCCCTCCAACCTGCGGCGATCACGCCGGGGTTCACCCATGGGCAAGGGGGCCTCGTGTACCGTCCCGACCTCGATCCCGTCGCGGACAGTCTGGCGCTGTCCGCTCTCTTCGCGGCGCTGCCGCTGTTGACGCTCTTCGTCCTGCTCGGCTGGCTGCGGTGGAAGGCGCACTGGGCCGGGCTGGCGGCGCTCGGCGTCGCCGTCGTGGTGGCGGTCGCCGTGTACGGCATGCCGGTGCAACTGGCGCTGCTCTCGGGTACCGAGGGGGCGGCCTTCGGGCTCGTACCGATCATGTGGATCGTGGTCGCCGCGCTGTGGGTGTATCAACTCACGGTGGTGAGCGGTAGATTCGAGGACCTGCGCGCGGCCTTCCGGCTGGTGAGCGACGACCGGAGGGTGCAGGCGCTGATCATCGCCTTCTGCTTCGGCGCCCTGCTGGAGGCGCTCGCGGGGTTCGGCGCTCCGGTCGCCATTACTGGTGTCATGCTCATGGCCCTCGGCTTCTCGCCCGTACGCGCCGCCATCACCGTCCTCGTGGCGAACACGGCGCCCGTCGCCTTCGGCGCCATCGCCACGCCGATCATCACGGCCGGCAACCTCACCGGCATCTCCTACGAGGAGATCGGCGCCTACGCCGGCCGGCAGACCCCCCTCCTCGCGCTCTTCGTGCCGCTGCTCCTCGTCGCGCTCGTCGACGGGAAGCGGGGCATCAGGCAGAGCTGGCCCGTGGCGCTCGTCTGCGGTGGCGCCTTCGCCGTGGCGCAGTTCGTCAGCGCCAACTACATCTCCGTCGAACTCACGGACATCATCGCCTCGTTGGTGGCGCTCGCCGCCGTCGTCCTCTTCCTCCGCGTCTGGCAGCCGGAGGCGCCCGACGACGGTCCTGAGGAGGAGGCTGCCGGCCCCGAGGAAGCCGCGACGCCGGCGACGCGGCTCACCGGCGGTCGGATGACGATGGCTTTCGTCCCCTACCTCATCGTCATCGCGGTCTTCTCGCTCGCCAAACTCGTCGACGCCGTCGAGGAGTTCCTCGCCGGCACGGACTTCTCCCTCGGCTGGCCCGGGCTCGACGGCGAGGTCCTCACCACCACGGGCGAGCAGTCCACCACGACCGTCTACGTGCTGCCCTGGCTCTCCTCGCCCGGCTCGCTGCTGCTGCTCTGCGGCATCCTCGTCGCCGCCGTCTACCGGGTACGGGCCAAGGAAGCCGTCGTCGAATTCGGGCGCACCGTCGCCTCGTTGAAGTGGGCGCTGCTCACTGTGGCCTCCGTGCTCGCGCTCGCCTACGTGATGAACCTCTCCGGTCAGACGATCACCATCGGCACCTGGATCGCGGGCACGGGCGCGGCCTTCGCCTTCCTCTCCCCCATCCTCGGCTGGCTCGGCACCGCCGTCACCGGCTCCGACACCTCCGCCAACGCGCTCTTCGCCACGCTCCAGCAGACCGCGGCGGGCAGGGCTGGGCTCGACCCGACGCTGCTCGTCGCGGCGAACACCTCGGGCGGCGTCGTCGGCAAGATGATCAGCCCGCAGAACCTCACCATCGCCGCAACGGCAGTCGGCCTCCTCGGGCGCGAATCCGAACTCTTCCGGAAGGCGATCGGCTGGAGCCTCGTCCTCCTCCTCGCGCTCTGCACCCTGGTCTTCCTCCAGGCACACGTCATCGGAGGGATGATGCCCTGACGCGCGGGGCACGCCCCGACGCAACTCCCCGCGTCCCGGCTTCACGCCCGTGGCGCGGGGATACTCGCGGAGCGAGACGACGGCGTGGCCGGCCGAGCACCGTCCGGCCACGCCGTACGCACAGGAGGCGGGCCCTGCGGCCCGCACCGGGCGACGCGGGCGAGGAGCGGCGGATGAACGCGGGGCAGTCGGGCCGGCCTGACGAGGAGCCGGCGGAGGGAGCGGACACCCGGAGCGGGGAGGCGACCGGCCGGGTGACCGCCGACTACGAGCCGCATCCGCGGCGTTGGAAAGCCCTCAGCGTCTGTCTGACCGTGGGGTTCATGGCGCTGCTCGACGTCTCGATCGTCAACGTCGCGCTTCCCTCGATCGAGAAGGGCCTCGGTGCCTCGGAGTCGGCGCTCTCCTGGATCGTCTCCGGATACGCGCTCACCTTCGGCCTCGTGCTCGTGCCCGCGGGCCGGCTGGGGGACGCCTTCGGGCGGCGGACCGCGTTCCTCGTCGGGCTGGTCTTCTTCACGGTCGCCTCCGCCGCGTGCGGGCTGGCGCAGGGCGCGGCGTGGCTGGTGATCGCGCGGCTCAGCCAGGGCATGGCGGGCGGGCTCCTCAACCCGCAGATCTCCGGCATGATCCAGCAACTCTTCCGCGGGGCCGAGCGGGGCAAGGCGTTCGGGCTGCTCGGCATGACGATCGGCGTCTCGACCGCGGTCGGGCCGCTCGCCGGGGGGCTCCTCATCCAGGCGTTCGGTGCCGACGAAGGCTGGCGGTGGGTCTTCTTCGTGAACCTGCCCATCGGGGCCGGCGCCTTCCTGCTGGCGCTCTGGCTCGTCCCGCCGGCCTGCGCGGAGAAGGTGAGCGAGGGACGGACGTCGCTCGACCCCGTCGGCATCGCGCTCCTCGGCGCCGGGGTGCTCGCCGTGCTGCTGCCGCTCGTGGAGGCGCAGCAGTGGAAGGGGCAGGGCAAGTGGCTGCTCGCCGCGGGCGGTGTGGTCCTGCTCGTCGTCTTCACGTTCTGGGAGCGGCACTACACGCGCAAGGGGCGGGAACCGCTCGTCGACCTCTCGCTCTTCAACCGCCGCTCGTACACGCTCGGCACCGTGCTCGCGCTGCTGTACTTCGCCGGGTTCACGACGCTCTTCTTCATCTTCACGCTCTACCTCCAGCAGGGCCTCGGCTACGTCGCGCTCCAGGCGGGGCTCACGCTGACGCCGTTCGCGCTCGGCTCGGCGCTGAGCGCGGGGCTCGGCGGGCGGATCGTCACCAGGGTCGGGCGGCCGCTCGTCGCCATGGGGCTCGTACTCGTCTTTCTCGGGCTGTGCGGGGCGCTGTTGACGGTGCGGTGGGTGCCCGAGGGGCACGTCGGCTGGGTGCTGGCGGCGCCGCTCCTCGTCGCCGGTGTGGGGTCGGGGCTGGTCATCTCGCCGAACCAGACGCTGACGCTCCACGAAGTGCCGGTCGCGCGCGGCGGCACGGCGGGCGGGATGCTCCAGACCGGTCAGCGGATCGGCTCGGCCGCGGGGATCGCCTCGGTCGGCGCCGTCTTCTTCGCACATGTCGCGGAGACGCACGACTGGTCGGGGGCGCTCCAGGCGGCGCTGCTCACCGCGCTCGCGTTCGTGCTCGGCGCGCTCGTCGTCGCGGTCGCCGACGTCTACACCTCGCGGCGGGTGCGTTCCTGACCTGCGGGCCCGCGCAGGCGGGACTCGGCCTCGTCCCATCTGCGCGGGCCGCCGCGGGGACGGTAGTGGCGCACGTCCTGGGTGGCGGCGACGAGCGCGCGCATCTCGGCGAGGCCGCCGAGGAGGCCGGCGGCGCGGGCCTGGACGAGGATGTTGCCGACCGCGGTCGCCTCGGCGGGGCCCGCGGTGACGGGGAGGCCCGACGCGTCGGCGGTCCATTGGCAGAGCAGGGCGTTGCGGGAGCCTCCGCCCACGAGGTGGATGCGGCGCGGTGCGCGCCCCGAGAGGCGGGCGGCCTCGCGCAGGGTGCGCCGGTGGGCGAGCGCGAGGCTCTCCAGGATGCAGCGGACGAGCCCGCCCCTGGTGGGCGGCGGCGTCTGCCCGGAGCGGCGGAGGAGGTCGCGGAGCCGGGACGGCATGTCGCCCGGGGGCACGAGGTCGGGGGCGTCCGCGTCGACGAGCGCGGCGAACGGCTCGGCTTCCGCGGCGGCGGCGAGCAGCGCGTCGAGGCTCGAACTCGCGTTGTCCGCCGTCGGGTCGGCGGCGTCTTCGCGCTCCCAGGTCCGGCGGCACTCCTCCAGGAGCCACATGCCCATGAGGTTCCTGAGGTACCGGGTGGTGCCGTCGATGCCGCGCTCGTTGGTGAAGTCGGCCGCGCGGGACTCCTCGGTGAGTACGGGTGCGTCCAGCTCCAGTCCGGCGAGCGACCAGGTGCCGCAGGAGACGTAGCCGAACTCTTCGTCGGCCGCGGGGACGGCGGCGACCGCGGAGGCCGTGTCGTGCGAGGCGACCGTCACCACTGGTGTGTGCGGGGAGAGTTGGGTCTCCTCGGCGACGTGGGGCAGGAGCGTCCCCGCCCGCTGTCCCGGGGAGTACAGGGCGGGGAAGAGCGAACGGGGAGTTCCCAGGCGGGAGATGAGCTCTTCCGACCATCTGCCGGTGCGCGCGTCGAGGAGGCCCGTCGTGGAGGCGTTGGTCTCCTCCGCGCCGACGGCTCCGGTGAGCCAGTGGACCAGCAGGTCGGGCAGGAGCAGCAGGGTGCCGGCCGCCGGGTCCGCCAACCTGGCCCGGGCCGCATGGAGTTGGTAGACGGTGTTGAAGGGGAGGTGCTGGAGGCCGGTGAGGGCGTAGAGCTCGGCCGGGGGGCAGAGGGCGTGGACGGCGGGGACGGCTTCGTCGGTTCGGGCCTCCCTGTGGTGGCGGGGCAGGCCGAGGAGGGCGCCGTCCGCGCCGAGGAGGGCGTAGTCGACGCCCCAGGTGTCGACGCCGATCGACGTGACGTCGGGGATCGTGCGTGCGGCGGCGCGCAGCCCGTCGAGCGTCGACAGGTAGAGCGCCGGGAGGTTCCAGTACAGGCCGTCGGGGAGCCGCACCGGGACGTTGGGGAAGCGGTGCACCTCTGCGAGGTGGAGTGTCCCCGGGCCGACGGCGCCCGTGACCACGCGTCCGCTCGTCGCTCCGAGGTCGACGGCGGCGAACACTGCGACGTCTTCGCCCGAGGCCGCTTTCTTCACTGGTCGCTCCTCCGACTCGGTGCGGGACAAGGCGTGTTGAGCGGCTCACCGCAGGAAGGCGGCTGCGACTCCGGCGTCGACGGGGATGTGCAGCCCGGTCGTGTGCGTGAGGTCGCCGCCGGTGAGCGCGAAGACGGCGGCCGCGACGTGCTCCGGCAGCACCTCGCGCTTGAGCAGGGTGCGTCGGGCGTAGAACTCGCCCAACTCTTCCTCCTCGACGCCGTAGACGGCGGCGCGCCGCGCTCCCCACCCGCCGGCGAAGATCCCGGACCCGCGCACCACACCGTCCGGGTTGACGCCGTTGACGCGGATGCCGTGTTCGCCCAACTCGACGGCGAGCAGGCGCACTTGGTGAGCCTGGTCGGCCTTGGCCGCGGAGTACGCGATGTTGTCGGGGCCGGCCGCCACCGAGTTCTTCGAAGCGACGTAGACGAAGTCCCCACCGAGCCCCTGGTTCTTCATCACGCGCGCGGCCTCGCGGGAGACGAGGAAGGAGCCGCGCGCCATGATGCCGTGCTGGCGGTCCCAGTCCTCCGCGGTGGTCTCCAACAGCGGCTTGGAGAGGGACACCCCGGCGTTGTTGACGACGAGATCGACGCCGCCGAAGGCGAGCACGGCCGCGTCGATGGCCGCCGTGACCTGCTCCTCGCTCGTGACGTCGACGGGAAAGGACACCGCGTGGTCGGTACCGCCCGACTCGCCTGCCACCGCTGCCGCCCGATCCGCCTCCCGGTCCGCCACGACGACGCCGGCGCCCTCGGCGGCGAGTCGCCGCGCCACGGCCCGCCCGATCCCCGACGCCGCGCCCGTCACCAGCGCGACCCGTCCGGCGAGCGGCTTCGCGGGAGGGAGCCGGCGGAGCTTCTCCTCCTCCAGCGCCCAGTATTCGATGCGGAACTTCTCCGCCTCGGGGATCGGCGTGTAGGTGGAGACGGATTCGGCGCCGCGCATCGCGTGGACGGCGTTGACGTAGAACTCGCCTGCCACGCGCGCCGCCTGCTTGTCCCTGCCGAAGGAGAACATGCCGACGCCAGGCACGAGGAAGACGGCGGGATCGGCGCCGCGCATCGCGGGCGAATCGGGCGCCGCGTGTCTCGCGTAGTAGGCGGCGTACTCCTCGCGGTAGGCGGCGTGCAGGGTGCGCAGGCGTCCGAGCGCCTCGTCGAGAGGGGCGTCGGCGGGCAGGTCGAGGACGAGCGGACGGACCTTCGTGCGGAGGAAGTGGTCGGGGCAGGAGGTGCCGAGCGCCGTGAGACGCGGGTGCTCGGAGCCCGCCAGCAGCTCCAACACCGGTGCGGCGTCGGTGAAATGGCCGACCCGGAGCCCGTCCGTCGAGGCCAGGCCGCGGAGGACGGGCGCCAACTCGACGGCGCGCGCCCTGCGTCGGGCGGCGGGGAGCGGCCCGTACCCCGCGAGCCCGGAGCCGAACGGCTGCGGGCGTCCCCGCCGGGTGAGGAACGACTCGGCGGTGCGGATCATCCAGAGCGAGTTGCGTGCGCACTCCTCGGAGGTGTCGCCCCAGGCGGTGATGCCGTGCCCGCCGAGCACGACGCCGACCGCCTGCGGGTTCGCCTCCCGCACCGCGGCGACGTCGAGGCCGAGTTGGAAGCCGGGCCGCCGCCAGGGAATCCACGCCACCCGGTCGCCGAAGCACTCGGCGGTGAGGCTCTCGCCTTCTGCCGCGCAGGCGAGGGCCAGGCCCGAATCCGGGTGGAGGTGGTCGACGTGGGCGGCACCGACGAAGGCGTGCATCGCGGTGTCGATCGACGGGGCGGCGCCGCCCTTGCCGTGGAGGCAGTGGTCGAACGCCGGCACCATCTCGTCCTCGCGGTCGGGGCCCGGGTAGACGCCGGGGAGCGCGCGCAGCCGGTCGAGGCGGAGGACCGCGAGGCCGTCCCTGGTCAGGGCGGCGAGGTCGCCTCCCGAGCCCTTGACCCAGAGCAGGTCCACCGGGCGGCCCGTGACGGGGTCGGTCCCGCTCGTCTTCACCGAGGCGTTGCCGCCGGCGTGGTTGGTGTTGCGCGGGTCGGAGCCGAGGGTGTGCGCGCGCTCCAGGAGCGCGGCTACGTCCGGGGGTGTCTCGGGCACGGGCGTCCTCCTGCGGTTCTCTCGACTGCGGGCGCGAGCACGGGCGTTCAGGCGCCCCATCCGGACTGCCGACCGCCGACCCGGCGGCCGGCGAGGTGTTCCTGGTGTCCCGAGGCGAGGTAGGCGCGCAGCGGGTCGGGGTCGAGGCCCGCCTCGCTTCGGAGGTCGGCGAGGAGAGGGCGCACGTCGGTGTTGTACGCGTCCATAAGCGCCGCGTTGGCGGCGAGGACGTCGCCCTCGCGCTGGGCCGCGCCGAGCGCGTCCGCGTCGACGAGGAGCGCTTTCGCCGTCGCTTCCTGGACGTTCATCACGGAGCGGATCACGGCCGGGATCTTGGGCTCGATGTTGTGGCACTGGTCGAGCATGAAGCGCACCCGGCGCGACGGGTCGAGGCCGCCGTTGCGCGTGGCCTCGTACATGAGGCGGAAGAGTTGGAACGGGTCGGCGGCGCCCGCCATCAGGTCGTCGTCGGCGTAGAAGCGGGAGTTGAGGTCGAAGGCGCCGAGTTTTCCCTCCCGGAGGAGGAGCGCGACGATGAACTCGATGTTGGTGCCCGGTGCGTGGTGCCCGGTGTCGACGCACACCTGCGCCTTCGGCCCCAGGCGCATGCAGTGGGCGTAGGCGGTGCCCCAGTCGGGGACGTCGGTGGTGTAGAAGGACGGCTCGAAGAGCTTGTACTCCAGGATCAGCCGCTGCTCGGTGCCGAGCCGTGCGTAGACCGTCTCCAGCGCTTCGGCGACCCGTCCCTGGCGGTCCGCGATGTCGTCCTGCCCCGGGTAGTTGGTGCCGTCGGCGAACCACAGCTTCACCTCCTGCGAGCCCGTCGCCGCCATGATCTCGACGCATTCCAGGAGGTGCGCGACGGCCCGGCGGCGCACGGCCGGATCGGGGTTGGCGACGGAGCCGAGCCGGTAGGCGTCGTCCTGGAAGACGTTGGCGTTGACCATCCCGATGCGCACGCCGAGGCTGCGTGCGTACGCGGCGAGTTCAGCGTAGTCCGCCACCCGGTCCCAGGGGATGTGGAGGGAGACGACGGGGGCGGCACCGGTGTACGCGTGCACCTGCGCAGCGTCCTCCACCTTCTCGAACGGCGTCCGGGGGACGCCTTGTTGCGCGAATACCTTGAAGCGCGTTCCGGAGTTTCCGTATGCCCACGACGGGGTCTCGATCGCCTGCTTCCGCAACGTCTCCCGCACCGCCGTGAGTTCTGGTTCCGTCATGCCGCTCCTTCGTGAATCGATTCATGACAGTTGGTTCCGGCCGGTGGGTCAACTCGGCCTGCTCGTGCGCTGGTTGACGTCCCGCTCGGCCTCGATCTCGTCGAGCGACTTCCCCGTGGTGTTCGGCATGAAGTAGCCGAGCACCCCGCACACGACGAGGCACCCGGTGAGGAACGCCGCCACCGCCGTCACCCCGGTCGCCGCGAGCACGGGCACGAAGAAGGACCAGATCCCGAGCACGACCCGTGCGACGCCGAACGTGATTCCCTGCGCCGTCCCCCGCAGCATCGTGGGGAAGAGTTCCTGGCTCACGGTCTTGTAGAAGCCCTCGCCGGCCATGGTCTGGCCGATGCCGAAGAGCAGCACGTTGCAGAGGATCACGGGGACGGTGAAAGGCAGCACGAGGAAGAGCCCCCATGCGGCGACCTGCATCGAGGCGCCGATCACCCACATCACCCTGCGGTGGCGATGCCCGGAGTCGGCGAAGCGCATGTAGATGGCGACGGTCCCGACGATGGCGAGCGCGAAGCTCGCGCACTGGAGCGCGACGCTCGTCGCCTGGCCCCCCGCGCCCAGCGTCCTGACCATGTACGGCGTGAAGATCCCGTTGGTCCCCGCCATGAGGTTCCAGGTCAGGTAGATGCCGCCGGTCCACACCAGAGCGCGCAGGTGCGGCCCGCGCAGCAGGTGGCGCACCCCGGCACCGGCCGCCCTCCCGGAGGAGCGGGCGGCCTTCCACACCACGGACTCCGTCATGCCGCGGCGCAGCAGATACGTCACGATCGCCACGACGAAGAGATGGAGGAAGACGATGCGGATGCCGAGGAGGCCGAGCGGCGCCATCGCGAAGGCGAGGAGCAGCACCACGACGGGCCCCAGGTTCCAGGTGACCTGGGTGAGTCCGAGCAGCTTCCCCCGCGCCTTCGACGGCGACAGCTCCCCCACGAGCGCCAGCGAGGTCGGCACGTCGGCCCCGACGGCGACGCCCACCACGAAGGTGCCGGCGAAGAGCATCGACGGGTTGGCCGCGAAGGCGACGAGGAGGATGGCGGCGGCATAGACGAGGAGGTCGTACTGGTAGATGCGCTTCCGCCCGAGCTTGTCACCGAGCCGGCCGCCGATGAACGCCCCGATCGCGGCGCCGATGGCGTTGGGCCCGATCGCGGCGAGGACCCCGACCGCGGTGCCGGAGAGCCCCAACCGGTCCTGGAAGAGGGCGAGTCCGGAGCCGAGGGCGACGATCGACCCCGCGTCGAGGTAGGAGGCCATCCCGGCGAGGACCGTCCACTTCCACTGCTGCTTCGAGACCGACCCGCCGCCGTCAGGACCGTGTCTGCCGGTCGGGGCAGATTCCAGAGACGTCACCGGGACTCCTTCGTCGACGGTTCGGGTACGGCGCTCGCCGGGGCGCGGTTCGGCCGGGCAGGGCGGGTCGAACCGGCAGGCGTGTGGGAGGAGTTGGGCGTTGAGGGCTTCGCCGGTGGAGCGTTGAAACGTATAAAAGATGGCGGCGGAAAGGAGGCGGGTCAAGAGGGTGGGCCAACTCTTCTTCCCTCGGAGCGGGAAGTGGTGCTCAGTCGTCGACTCACGCTCTTCCGCCCACAGTTGCTCAGCCCCACCATCCGACCGCACGCACCGCGCACACCCGGTCACACCGTGGGTCCGCACTCCGCCGCGCCCGCGCGGCCGCGTTTCGCGCCCGCGGGCACGGGCACCCGGCCGCCGACCGGCGAGCCTAGGAGGCGGTATGCGTGCTGTGACCTGGCAGGGGAAACGCGACGTCCGCGTCGAGACGGTCCCCGACCCGCGCATCCAGGAGGCGGACGACGTCGTCGTGCGGGTCACCTCCAGCGGGGTCTGCGGCTCGGACCTCCACCTCTACGAGGTGCTCGGCCCCTACATGGACGCCGGAGACGTCCTCGGCCACGAACCGATGGGGATCGTCGAGGAGGTCGGCCCCGGGGTCACGGAGCTCTCCGTCGGCGACCGCGTCGTGGTGCCCTTCAACGTCTCGTGCGGCACCTGCTGGATGTGCGGCCAGGGCCTCCACTCCCAGTGCGAGACGACCCAGAACCACGAGCGCGGCACCGGAGCCGCGCTCTTCGGCTACAGCAAGCTGTACGGCCAAGTCCCGGGCGGCCAGGCGGAGTTCCTCCGCGTCCCGTTCGGGAACCACCTGCCGATCAAGGTCCCGGACGGCCCGCCCGACGAGCGGTTCGTCTACCTCTCCGACGTGCTGCCGACCGCGTGGCAGGCCGTGGCGTACGCGGCCGTCCCCGAGGGCGGCACCGTCACCGTCCTCGGCCTCGGCCCGATCGGCGACATGGCGTGCCGGATCGCCCTCCATCGCGGCGCCTCGAAGGTGATCGGCGTCGACATCGTGCCGGAGCGGCTGGAGCGGGCGAGGCGGCGCGGCGTGCACGTGCTGGATTTGCGCGAGCACGGCAAGAAGCTCGGCGACGCCGTCCGCGAAGCGACGGACGGTCGCGGCACCGACGCGGCGATCGACGCGGTCGGCATGGAGGCGCACGGCGCGCCCGTAGCGCAGGCCGGACAGCAGGCCATCGGCATGCTGCCGGAGGGCGTGGCGCAGAAGCTCATGGAGCGCAGCGGAGTCGACCGCCTGGCCGCGCTCGAAGCGGCCCTCGACTGCGTACGACGCGGCGGCACGGTGTCGCTGAGCGGCGTCTACGGCGGCGCGATGGACCCGCTGCCCATGCTGAAAATCTTCGACAAGCAGATACAGCTCCGCATGGGCCAGGCCAACGTCCGCCACTGGCTCGACGACCTGCTGCCCCTGCTCGGCGACGACGACCCGCTCGGCGTGGAGGGCTTCGCCACCCACAGCCTCCCGTTGGAGGACGCACCCGAGGTGTACCGCACCTTCCAGCGCAAGGGGGACGGCATGGTGAAGACGCTGCTGAAGCCGTGACCGGCGGACGTGCCGGGTACGGGCCGCAGCGAGGAGCGGGGCCCGCGGCGTGCTCGGGCGGCGGTACGTCCGCGTCGGCATGCTCCGGCGCCAAGTCCCTGTGCCCGAGGGCAAGTCGGGCCCGAAGGGTGGGCCGCCCCTCTCCGCGTACGGCGCCGTTGCCGGCACCCGAACGGCAGGGAGCGCTCGACGCCGGGTCACCCGCTGCCCGCTCCCGTCGACAGAGCACTCGGGTGCACAGCCGCCACTCCGTGACGTCTGACGCCGATTGATGATCAAGAGTCGGATACTGCCTTTCGGCCGGTGCAAACCACCACAAGAAAGGTGCACACGGATGTCGGTTTCCAGGCGTTCGCTCCTGGCCGCGGGAGCCTCTTCCGCTGCCTTGGGGGTCGGCCTGACCAGCCGGACGGCCGCAGCGGCCACGGGGCTGCGGCCGCAGCAGGCCGGCAGCCTCCAGCAAGCCGCGCCCGAGCCAAAGCACCGCTCCACAAAGCCTCCGGCCCGGCCCTCATCTACGATCACAGCAAAAGGACCGTGACTCTGGAGTCACGGCCCGAAAGCATCTGCACATCACGTGCGTACGGTGCGTGTCCGAGGGGGGACTTGAACCCCCACGCCCTGTAAAGGGCACTAGCACCTCAAGCTAGCGCGTCTGCCATTTCCGCCACCCGGACTTGGGCGTCGCACCTTGCGGCCGAGCCGGTGGGCTCCCCGCGGCGACATGGAAAACCATACCAAGCTCTGGGAGTGCTCTTCACCAGGGATTTTCGCCGTATCGTCGATGAGTGACCGATTCGTCCCGTTCTGTAAATCGCGCGACCGCGCAGGTTGCGCTCCGCCGGCCCCGTCCGCTGTCGTCGCTGCGGGAGCATCTGCGGGACACCTTCTGGTTCGCTCCCACCGTGGGGTTGGTGGGGGCCGCGGTGCTCGCAGGGGTGTGCGGGGTGGTCGACGACGCCGTGCTCGCGCGGTTGCGGGAGCAGAGGGACCTGACGGCGATCAGGAGTCTCATCGGCTGGACGGCGAACGCCGAGGCGGTCGTGGGGACGATCGGCGCGGGGATGCTGTCGCTCGTCGGGGTGGTGTTCTCGATCTCGCTCGTCGCCGTGCAGATCGTCTCGGCGCAGTGGTCGCAGCGGGTGGTGCGGCTCTACGTGCGGGACCGGACGGCCAAGGCGACGTTCTCCGCGTTCCTCGCCACCTTCGTCTTCGCGCTGTGGGCCCAGTTCCTCGGCGGGGGCGGATCGCGTGACCCGGCGACGGCCCGCGAGGTGCCGTTCGTCACGAGCGCGGTGGCCGTGGCGCTGGTGTTGGTGAGCCTGGTGCTGTTCGTTGCGTACGTGAGCACGACGGTGTCGCTGCTGCGGGTGAGCCGAGTGATCGAGAAGATTTCGCGGGACGCGGCGAAGATCCTCGCGCTGCGGTCGGAGCCCGCGGTCTTCGACCGGACGGCGCCGGTCTCCGGGACGCTCGCGTACCGCGGGCGCGCGGGGGTCCTGCGCGACGTGCACGTGGCGCGGCTGTGCCGGCTCGCGCAGCGGCAGCAGGTCGTCGTGCACCTGCTGCCGCGGATCGGCGACTACCTGGTGCCCGGCGCCCCCGTGTTCGCGGTGCACGGAAAGCCGAGATCGGCCCTGGACGAGCGCGCGGTGCTGCGGACGCTCAACACGGGTGCGGAGCGGACGTTCCACCAGGACATCGGGTTCGGGCTGCGGCAGCTCGTCGACATCGCCTTGAAAGCGCTCTCCCCCGCCGTCAACGATCCGACGACGGCCGTGCAGGCGATCGACCGCATCCAGGAGTTCCTCACGGCAGCGGTCGACCACCCGCTCGGCGTCATGCTCCACCGCGACCGCGCCGGTGCCGTGCGGCTCGCGCAGGACCTGCCGGGCTGGCGCGGCCTCGTACAGCTCGCCTTCTCCGAGATCCGTCCCGCGGGCGCGGGCCGCAGCCAGGTGACCCGGCGGCTCAGGGCGGCGCTGGAGGACCTGCTCCGGTTGGCGGCGCACGACCGGCAGGAGGTGCTCCGCCGTGAACTGGAGCTGCTCGAGCAGGCGGTGGCTCGGACGGTGGCGGACGAGGGCGAGCGAGACTTCGCGCTCACCGCGGACCGGCAGGGGATCGGGTGAGGCGCTTCCGGACGCCGCACAGCCGCGCCTCGACCGCGTGAACCCCCGCCCGGCACGCCCGCCCCCTCGCGAACGGCCGTGCCGGGCAGGGGCGTCGGGGATCAGCCGCGGCCGTGCCCGTGTCCGTGCCCGTGGCCCGGATGTCCGGGGCGGCCGGGGCGGTGGTTCTTGAGAAGGTACGCCGCCGACCGCTCGGCCGTGTTGAGCGAACCGGGCGGGTTCAGCTCGGGGTCGCCGGCGTCGTCGCGTTCCACGAGATACTCGTGGCCCGACTCGGCGCCGTCCTCGACGGCGGCGCGGAGGAAGGAGACGTAGTCGATGACGCCGTCGCCGACGTCGACCATCTGGTATCCGTCGGCCGAATCGCCGTCGTGCTCACCGTCCTTGACGTGGAAGAGCGGGTAGCGGTCGGGCTGGGCGAGGACGTAGTCGAGCGGCTCGAAGGGCGCGGGCGTGCCGTCGGGGCGGGTGCTGAAGCGGTACTGCCCGCAGTACGCCCAGAAGATGTCCATCTCCAGGTAGACGAGTTCGGGGTCGGTCTCGGCGAGGAGGACGTCGTAGAGGCGGGTCTCGGGGTCGTCCTCCGCGAAGGCGAACTCCATCTGGTGGTTGTGCTGGTAGAACTTCATGCCGAGATCGCGGGCGGCCGCGCCGTACGTGTTGAACTCCTCGGCGACGCGCTTCCAGCCCTCCACGGTGTTGCCGTACCGGTCGGGGCCCGAGGCGGTGCCGATGTACGGGAGGCCCAACTCGGCGGCGTCCTCCATGACTTGGTCGAGCTGCCCGGCGAAGGTGTAGTCGCCGGGGTCGTCGGAGTAGTAGCCGACGTGGCTGCCGATGCCGCGCAGGCCGTGCGACTCGGTGAGCGCCTTCAGCTCCGGCAGGGTGATCTTCCCGGTGCCCTGCGTGTAGCCGGCGAACTCGACGGTGTCGTAGCCGTATTCGGCGAGTGCCTCGAAGACGGGGCCGAAGCCGGTCTCCTCGATCTGGTCGCGCAGCGTGTAGAGCTGGATGCCGAGCCGTCCCTCCGGGACGAGCGGCCCCCGCGGGCGGTGGCCGTGCCCGGCGGGGGCCGCCTGGGCGGCGCCGTTCCCCGCCAGCGCGGCCGCGGCGGCGGCGCCGACAGCGACGCCGAGGAAGTTCCGGCGGCGCAGGCGGTGGGCGAGGGCGGGGTTCTCGTTGCGGATTCTGCGGGTCATCGAGAGTCTCCCAGGGCGAGTCGGAGAAGCAGCCGCTTCACTTCGGTGGCGGGGAACGGGTCGTCGGGCGCGCCGCTCGCGGGCACGGCGTCGGGGCGGGAGCAGAGCAGCACGGGGCCCTCCTCGGGGTGCGAGGGGAGGCGGCCGTGGCTGCCGCGGATCGGTGAGGCGTCGAGCGGCACGACGTTCATGAGGTAGCGCATGCCGGCCTTCTTCCGTGCGACGGCGGCGGCGGCGCGGAGCTTCACGTAGGGGTCGAGGGGGTCCATGAAGAGTTCGACGGGGTCGTAGCCGGGCTTCTTGTGGATCTCCACGAGGCGCGCGAAGTCGGGGGCGCGGGCGTCGTCGAGCCAGTAGTAGTAGGTGAACCAGGCGTCGGGTGCGGCGACGGCGACGAGTTCGCCCGCACGCGGATGGTCGAGCCCGTGCGCCTTCTTGCCGCTCTCGTCGAGGAGTTGGTCGACGCCGGGGTGGTCGGCGAGGGCCTCGCGGACGAGCGGGAGGTCCGCGGGGTCGCGTACGTAGATGTGCGCGATCTGGTGGTCGGCGACGGCGAAGGCGCGCGAGGTCCAGGGGTCGAGGTACTCCATCCCGTCCTGGGTGTGCACCTCCAGCAGTCCGGCACGGCGCAGGGTGCGGTTGAGGTGGACGTGCCGGCGTACGCGCGTGATGCCGTACTCGGAGAGGACGACGACGGTGCGGTCCTCCTCGGCCGCCTGGTCGAGCAACGGGCCGAGTTCTGCGTCGAGTTCGGTGGCGGCGCGGTGGGAGCGGGGGTCGTCGGGGCCGTACCGCTGGAGGTCGTAGTCGAGGTGCGGGACGTAGGCGAGGGCGAGGTCGGGGCGCCGGGTGCGCAGGAGGTGGCGGGTGGCATCGATGATCCACCGGGAGGAGACGAGGTCGGCGCCCGGGCCCCAGAAGTGGAAGAGGGGGAACGTGCCCAGCTCCGCGGTGAGTTCGTCGTGGAGTTCGGGCGGGCGGGTGTAGCAGTCGGGCTCCTTGCGGCCGTCGGCGTAGTAGACGGGGCGGGGGGTGACCGTCCAGTCGGTGTCGGCGCCCATCGCGTACCACCAGCAGACGTTGGCGACGGTGTAGCCGGGGTGGCGCTCGCGGGCGGCGTCCCACAGCTTCTCACCGGAGACGAGCCGGTTGTGCTGCCGCCACAGGAGGACGTCGCCGAGCTCGCGGAAGTACCAGCCGTTGCCCACGATGCCGTGCTGGGACGGGAGTTCGCCGGTGAGGAACGTCGACTGGGCGGCGCAGGTGACGGCGGGCAGGACCGTGCGGAGCGGGGTGCTGCTGCCGGAGTCGCCGAGGGCCCGCAGCCGCGGCATGTGCCGCAGCAGCGCGGGGGTGAGGCCGACGACGTCGAGGACGAGGAGCGGGTTCGGGGTGGGGGTCACGGCAGCTCCTTCAGGCCGAGTTCGGTGAGGAGTTCGCGGGCGACGCCGAGCTCCGCTGCGATGCCGTCGGCGAGTTGGGCCCTGTTCTGCGGGCGCAGCGCGGCGGGGAGGGCCTGCCAGGTGTAGGTCTCCACTTCCAGGTGGTGGGTGAGCGGCACGGGCCCGCCGACCAACCGGGCGAGTGCGCGGCGCAGTTCGCCGAGGGTGGCGGTGAGCGGCGGCGCGAGCGGCGCGTGGAGCGGGACGTGGAAGTGCGACCGCCAGGGACCGGCGGTGGGCAGGGCGCCGGGCGCGAGCGCCTCGCCCAGGTCGTCCCGGTAGCGCAGTCCTGCGGGGGTCAGGGCGCGGGTCTGGTGGAGGAAGCGCGGTTCGGCGAAGTCGGCGAGGGCGGCCCGCACCCCGGGCAGGGCCGGGTGCTCGGCGTGGAGTGCCGCTGAGAGCTGGCACTTGACGAGCGGTATCCCGGCCTCGCCGAGCGCGTCGAGCGAGGTGTCGGGGTCCTCGAACCCGGCGGCGAGGTGGCAGGTGTCGAGGCAGACGCCGACTCGGTGGTGCGGGGGCGCCTCGGGCCCGGTGAGCGCGTCGACGGCGTCCGCCGTCGTCTCGACCGTGCACCCGGGCTCGGGTTCGAGTCCGACGCGGACGGCGCGCCCGGTCAACTCTTTTAGCGCGTCGAGGCGTTGGGCGAGGGTGCTCAGGTTGGCGAGGGCAGCGGTGCGCGCCTCGGGTCCGAACTCGGTGCGCCAGGCGAGCGGGAGGGTCGAGATCGTGCCCTCGGTGACGTCCTCGGGCAGCAGCGAGCTGAGGAGGCGGGCGAGGTCCGTGGTGTGGTCGAGGCGGGCGCGTTCGGTCCAATCGGGCCGGTAGACACGGTATTTGACGCGGTCGTCGCCGAACCCCTGGTAGGGGAAGCCGTTGAGTGTGACGACCTCGAGTCCTGCCGACTCCAGCGCCGTCCTGAGGGTGCGGACGGTCCCCGGGTCCTCGCTGAGCGTGCGGGCGGCGCTGCGTGCGAGCCACAGCCCGATGCCGAGCCGGTCCCGGTGGAGGCGTCGGCGCACCGGCTCGGCGTAGTCGACGAGTTGGCGCAGGACACCTTCGAAGTCCTCGGCGGCGTGGACGTTGGTGCAGTAGGAGACGTGGACGGTCGAGCCGTCGGGGTGGCGGAATCGCATGCCCGCTTCCTCATTCCCCGCCGCGCAGCACGGAGTTGCCCGCGTGGGAGGCGCCGTAGGCCGGTGCGTCGGCGGCGAGTTCGGGCGCGAGCCGGCCGCTCTGCCCGTAGAACGCCACCGGGTTGTGCCACAGGACGCGCTCGACGTCCTCCTCGGTGAAGCCGTCCGCGAGCATGGCGTCAGCGGTCTGCCGGGTCTTCAGCGGATCGCTGTGGCCCCAGTCGGCGGCGGAGTTGACGAGGACGCGCTCCGTGCCGTGGCGCCGCAGGATGCGGACCATGCGGTCCGGGTCCATCTTGGTGTCGGGGTAGATGGAGAAGCCGAGCCAGCAGCCGCTCTCCGCCGCCGCGTCCACCGTGGTCTCGTTGAGGTGGTCCAACACGACGCGTTCGGGGGCGAGTCGGGACTCGCGGACGACGTCGACGGTACGCGCCAGGCCGGCGGCCTTGTCCCGGTGCGGGGTGTGGACGAGGGCCGGTAGCTCGAACTCGGCCGCCAGCTCGAGTTGCCGGGCGAGCGCCTCGTCCTCCTCCGGCGTCATCGAGTCGTAGCCGATCTCTCCCACGGCGACGACGCCGTCCTTGAGCAGGTACCGCGGCAGCGCGTCGAGGACGGGGGCGCAGCGGGGGTCGTTGGCCTCCTTGGGGTTGAGCGCGAGCGTGCAGTGGTGGGCGATGCCGAACTGGGAGGCGCGGAAGGGTTCCCAGCCGATGAGGGCGTCGAAGTAGTCGTAGAAGGACTCGGGAGAGGTGCGGGGCTGACCCAGCCAGAACGACGGCTCGACGAGCGCGCGGACGCCGGCCGCGTGCATCGCGCGGTAGTCGTCCGTGGTGCGCGAGGTCATGTGGATGTGCGGGTCGAAGATGCGCATCAGGACTCCTCGGAGGGGGATTCGGCAAGGGCCAGGGCGCGGTGGAGGTCTTCCGGTACGGGGCGTCCCGCGGCGGTGCGCTCCCGTGCGAAGTCGCGCAGCATGCGGGCGAGTTCGGTGTCGCCTGCTGCGCGTGCCGGCAGTTCGGCGACGGCGCTCAGCGGCACCTGCGTGAAGAGGCACTTGAGGATGGCGTGGCGCCAGGCGTGCGCGTCGAGGCGTTCGGCCGCGTACGGCCCGACGGCCGCGGCGACGAGCCGTGTGTCGTTGGTGCGCAGTGCGTCGGCCACGAGGGGAAGCCCCGCGTCGCCGAGGTCGAGGTGGGGCAGCGCGTGGAGGACGGCGCGGCGTTCGTCGGCGGTGCCCTCGCGGTAGAGGCGCGTCGCGGTGTCGGCGTCGACGCCGGCGGCGTGGAGGAGGAGTATCCGGGCGGCGTCGGTGGCGGGCAGGTGGTGCGCGGGGCCTTCCGCGGTGGCGCACCGGCGTCCGGCGGCGGCGAAGTGCCGCTCCCACCGCGGCAGTTGGCTCTCCTCCCCCTCGCGTGCGTCGGAGAGGGCGGTGTGCAGCCACGTACGGGCCGCGGCGTCGAGGCGCAGTTCGAGGGCGGTGCGCAGGGTCGCGAGCGGCGTCAGCACGGTCGGCGCCTCCCTCCGGCCGCGGCGGACACGGCGGGGCCGCGCACCGGTCCCGGCTGCGCGGACGCGGATTCGGCGTCGGTGAGGGCGTGGAGGGACTCGGCGGCGAGGCGGGGCCCGGCGTGCGAGTCGCGGGGCAGCTCCACGGTGACGAGCCCGGTGTACTCCGCCTCGCGGAGGGCGGCGAGCACGGGCGGCAGGTCCATCTCGCCCTCGCCGAAGGGGAGATGCTCGTGCACTCCGCGGCGCATGTCCTCGATCTGCACGTGCCGCAGCCAGGGCCGGGCTGCGGCGACGCACTCGGCGGGGGTCTGCGGCTCCAGGCAGAGGCAGTGCCCGAGGTCGAGCGTGAGGCCGAGCCCCGGCGGGTCGCCGAGCCCGTCGCGGAGCCGGTGGAACCCTGCGAGGTCGCCGAGGAGGTGGCCGGGTTCGGGTTCGACGGCGAGCGGCACCCCGAGCGCCTGCGCGGGGGCGAGGACGGTGCCGATGCCGTCGACGAGCCGCTGCCAGCCGAGGTGCTCGGGGTCGCCCTCCGGCAGGACGCCGCTGAAACAGTGCACGGCGTGGGCGCCGAGGTCCCCGGCGACGCGGACTGCCTTGAGCAGAAGGGCGGTTCGCCGGGCGCGCGCGTCGGCGTCCGCGTCGAGGAGGGTGGGGTGGTGCTTGCGGCGCGCGTCGAGGACGTAGCGGGCGCCGGTCTCGACCGTGGCGGTGAGCCCGTGCCGCTCCAGCAGGGCGGCCACCTCGGCGGTGCGGCGGGCGAGGCCGGGGGTCTCCGGGTCGAGGTGCATGTGGTCGAGGGTGAGGCCGACGCCGTCGTAGCCGAGGTCGGCGAGGAGTGCGAGTGCGTCGGGGAGCCGCAGGTCGGTGAGGCCGTTGGTGCCGTAGGCGTACCTCAACCGCCGTCGGGTGGGGCGGGGTTCGGTGCGAGGGGGAGTGCTCACGTGGGGCTCACCTTTCTGGAGAGCCGGCGGGAGAGGGGGAGGAGGCCGAGCAGCGGCAGGGCCGTCCGCCAGGCGCCGGTCCTGGCGGCGAGCGCGGCCTGTAGCGGGATCATGGCGCGGATGCCGCCGCCCACCGCGCGCTGCACCAGCGGCGGCGACGGGTTGAGCGCGGCGTGCGCCAACGGGCGTGCCGCCGCGGCCCCGTAGAGCCCGGCGGCGGCCTGGGCCGACGTGGCGACCCAGCGAGCGGAGCGGCCCGCGCCGCTCAAGCCACCTGTACTCGGCGGGTGTTGACGCCTTCTGCCCGCGACCGCGGCAACGCCGGCCACGGTGCCGAGCGCGAGCAGCGGCGCCTTGGCGGAACCGCCCTGCGTCTCCTCGCGGGAGACTCCGGTCACCGCGAGCGTGTGCACCGAGAGCAGTCCCGCGGGGCCGAGCGCCCGCCGCATCCCGGGCCCGCGGGCAGTGGCCGCGGCGCCCAGCAGCAGGTCGAGCCCGCGGGCCG
>NZ_AJTQ01000184.1 GCF_000262345.1 Streptomyces xiaopingdaonensis
CGCAGGTCGTACGCCCAGACGGTGGCCGCGAGCGCCGAGGCGACCGGCAGCGCGGGGCCGGCGCGGCGGCCGGCGGCTGCTGCGAGACCGAGCCCTGCCGCGGTGAGGCCGCCGGCCGCGGCGAGCACCGTCGAAGGCGCCAACCGCCCGGAAGGCAGGGGCCGTTCGGGGCGCTCGACGGCGTCCTCCTCGCGGTCGGCCCAGTCGTTGAGCGCCATGCCTGCCTCGTAGAGGCAGAGCGAGGAGCCGGCGGCGAGGAGCGTCCCCCTGCCGGGACGGCTTCCGGTGGCTGCGGCGCCCGCCAGGGCGTCGCCCGGCACCGTGAAGAGCGCCGAGACGCGCAGGAGTTGGAGCCAGGCAGCGGCGCGCCGGCGTGCGTCGTCGCTCACCGGCGCTCACCGAGCCGATCGGCGAGGTGGAGGAGCGCGCGCCACTGGTCCGGCAGGGCGGCGGAGCCCTCGTCGGGGTCCTTGAAGTAGAAGCCGAGCCCTTCGATCGGACCGGTGAGCCCCGACTCGTGTGCGCGCGCGGCGATTCGGGCGAGGTCGAGGACGAGCGGGGCGGCGAGGGCGGAGTCGCACCCCTGCCAGGTGGTCTGGAGGTACATCCTGGCGCCGAGGAAGCCGTCGAAGGCGATGTGGTCCCAGGCCGTCTTCCATTCGCCCATGGCGGGGGTGTTGTCGATGTGCACCTCCCCGTCGGGGAGTTCCCCGAGCGTGTCGCCGAGGACGCGCTCCTTTCCCGCGTTCTTCACGGCGGCGGCGCCGGGTTCCGCGAGTGCCGCGCCGTCGCCTCCGCCGAGCAGGTTCGTGCCCGACCAGGCGCGTACGGCGAGCGCCCGCTGCGCGAACATCGGCGCGAGCACGGAGCGCAGCAGCGTCTGACCGGTCTTCCCGTCACGTCCCGCGTACGGCAGTCCGCTCTCCCGCGCGGGCGCGGCGAGCCTCGGGTGGTGGAGCCCCGTCGACGGGGTGAAGTTGACGTACGGGCAGCCCGCGCGCAGGGCGGCAGCGGCGTAGCGGGAGCTCGGCGGGAGGGGCGCTGCCGGGTCGTCCTCCGGTGCGGCCTCGGTGCTGGCGACGTTGACCACGACCGTGCGCGCGACCTCGTGGACCTCGCCGAACTCCCGGATGTCGGAGGCGAGTTGCTCGACGGCCGCCTCGTCGCCCGCGTGGGCGCCGTGCGGGCTCGCCGTGCGGACGGCGGCGTCGGCGCGCTCGAGTTCGCCGCGGACGGCGGCGGGCAGTCCGTGCGGCAGTACCCCGGCGTCCGCGAGCTCCTCGGCGCGCTTGCCGAGGCTGCCGCAGGCGGTCTCGTGGCCGCCGAAGACGAGGGTGTCGAGGGCGGGCAGTCCGCTGCCGGTGAAAGGGCCCGCCTCGGTGACCATCCCGGCGGGTGGATGGAGCCCGGCCGTGACTGCCGCGCACCCGGCGACGGCCGTCGTGGCGACGGAGCCGCGGGCGCCGACGAGCCACACGCCGGTGCGCTCGCGCGAGGTGGTGGGGTTGTGCCTGGTGTCGGTCACGGCCTGCCTCCCTGTTCGGTGGGTGTGCCCTGCTGCCGGGGCGGCGCGGGGCGGCTCCCCGTACGGCGGTCTCCGCGCCCTCCGGCGACCGTCCGGCTTCCGTGGAGCGCGGGACGGGCGCGGGCAGCGGTCGGCTGGTGCGGTCGGTGGCGGTGGCAGGAGGGGGTGCAACTCCGGGTGGGCGGGGAGGAGTTCGGCGTTCTCCTCCCCGCCTCCGGTCCGCGGTGCGGCCGTTGCGGTGTGCCGTACCGCGGCTGCCTGCCGTCCACGCTCCCCCTCGGATCGCGGCGGCGGGCGGCCTGCTCCCGCGCGCTTGCCGCGCGGGCGGCGGGCGTTCCGTCAGCGGGTGCCGCCCTCCTCACCTGTGAGTTCCTTGATGCGCACGTCGCGGAAGCTCACCGTGTCGTCGTCGCCGTGGTTCTGGAGCCCGATGTGGCCGCTCTCCAGGCTGCGTTCGGGTTCTGTGCTGGTGAAGTCGTTGATCAGGACGTCGTTGAGGTAGATCTTGAGGTTCTGCCCCTCGACGACGAGTTCGTACGAGTTCCACTCCCCCGGCGGGTTGAGCGCGGCATCGCGGGCTTCGAGGTCGGCCGACTGGAAGCCGTAGACGGCGCCCGTGGTGCGGTCGTCGCTGTCGGTCGCGTCGATCTGGATCTCGTAGCCCCTGTCCACGGCCGAGTTGGGGTCGTCGGAGGGCGGGAAGCCCACGAAGACACCGGAGTTGTCGTCGCCCTCCATCTTCCAGTCGAGCTTGAGCGAGTAGGCGTCGAACTCCTGCTCCTCCCACCAGAGGAGGCCCATCCCACCGGTGCTCGTCATGGTGCCGTCCCCGTTCAGCTCGAAGGAGCCGGGCCCGGCCTGGGACCAGCCGTCGAGCGACGTCCCGTCGAAGAGTTGCGTGTACCCCTCCTCGCCGGGCGCCTGCCCGGGGTCGCAGTCGGCGTCCGCGGCCCCCGTGGCGTACTGGATGCCGCCCAGGACGTGCTGTACGAAGGCGGGTTCGGCGAACGACTCCTTGGTGTGTCCGAGCCCCGTGTAGAAGGAGCGGCCGCCGTCGTACTCCTTGCACCAGCTGATGGGGTGGTCGCCCATGTTCCCACCGCTGTAGGTGGACTCGTCGAGCGTGGCGAGGACGTGCGCGTCCTCGCGGGGGTTGGTGCGGTAGTTGTAGAGCTCGTCGGTGCGCACCCAGGTGTCGTCGAGGTGCGCGGTGGCCGGGTGGTCGTGGTCCTCGACGGCGACCGTGGCCTCCTGGATCTCCGGGTGCGAGTCGAACCAGGCGCCCGCGAGACCCTCGTACCAGGGCCAGTCGTACTCGGTGTCGGCCGCGGCGTGGACGCCGACGTATCCGCCGCCGTCCTGGATGTACTCCTGGAACGCGTCCTGTTGGGCGTCGTCGAGGACGTCACCGGTGGTGGAGAGCCACACGACGGCGTCGAACCCGGCGAGGTTGTCGGGGGTGAACTCCCCCGCGTCCTCCGTCGCTTCGACGCTGAACCCGTGCTCCTCGCCGAGCTGCCGGACGGTGTCGATGCCGTCCTCGATGGAGTCGTGCCGGAACCCTGCCGTCTTGGAGAAGACGAGGACGCTCTCGCCCTCCGCGTCCTCGCCCTGCTGCGCGGCGTGTCCCGGGATCGCGGTGGACGCCAGCAGGAGCGCCGACGCGGCGAGTGCGGTCCATGCCGTGCGGCGCATGCGCGGCTCCCTTCGCCGGGGGCTCACCGGAGGAACTCCGCTACCGGTCGCGGGAGTTCGGTCCCGATGCGCTCGAGTCCCGTCTGCGGCGGGGCTGTCCGGACTCTTCGCTTGGTTGTGGCTTCGCTGTCGAGCACGTCTCCTCCTGGGGAAGACTGCGGGATCTCCTCGGCGGGCGGAGGGCACCCGGTGCGGTGCGTGCGAGGCACCGCACCGGGTGCACCGCCGCCTGCGCCGGCAGGCGGTCGGGTC
>NZ_AJTQ01000185.1 GCF_000262345.1 Streptomyces xiaopingdaonensis
GTGAAGCTGTCGAAGGTGTATCCGGAGCCCCCGAAGACGAGGTAGAGGCTCTCGCTCGTCTCCGGCTGGTTCTCCAGCGCCGTGCTCACCTCCTGCCAGCCGTCGGTCGCCGACACCTCGACGGTGCCGAGGAGTTCACCGTCGGGCGCGTCGGCGCGCACCTCGATCGTGCCGTCGCCCTCGGACTGCACCCGCGCGGAGAACTCGCTCGCGTCGCTGAGGAGGTAGGGGTCGAAGGAGATCCACTGGCCGTCCTGGACGTCGGTGACGGCGTCGGCGCCCTCGGCCCCCTCCGCCGCGCCCTTCGTGACGCCCTCTGCGGCGTCCGAGAAGTGCTCGGCCTGGCGGTGCTTGGGCTGGGTGGTGTGCTGGTCGTGGACGGTGAGCGGGGGCAGGTCGCCGTTGCCGCCGTCGGTGTACTGGGCGTCGAAGACCCCGAAGACGTTGGCGGCGGCGTCGTGACCGCCGTCGGTCGAGGTCTTGATGGTGCCCTCGCAGCCGCTGGCGGAGGTGAGCGGGTGCCCGTGCTGGTCGTGGCCGAGGATGTAGTTGACGGTCACGTTCTCGCAGTCGATCTCGCCGTCCTCCGGGTCGGTGACGGTCACCTCGAAGGGCACCTCGTCACCGAACTCGAAGAGCTGGCCGTCGGCCGGCAGCTTCAGCTCGACGGTGGGCGCGGTGTTCCCGACCGTCACCTGGACGTTGGCAGACGCGGTGTCGCCCGACTCGTTGGTCACGGTGAGCTGCGCCAGGTAGGTGCCCTCCTCCTCGTAGGTGTGGCTGGTCTCGGCGCCCTCGCCCGTGGTTTCGTCGCCGAAGTCCCAGGCGTAGCTGAGCTCTTCGCCGCTCGGGTCGCTGCCCTCGCCCGTGAAGGTGACCTCCAGGGGCGCGGGGCCGCTCGTGACGTCGCCTTCGGCGGTCACGGTGAGCTGCTCGCCCGGCGTGCCGCCGCCCTCGGCGTTCTCGATGCGGTAGAGCGCCGAGTTCTCGTCGCCGCCGAAGTAGCCGGTGCCGTAGTCGAGCACGTACAGGGCGCCGTCGGGGCCGAACTCCATGTCCATCACCTGGGTGCCTTCCCAGGGGAAGTCGTTGATGGTGCCGGCCGCTCCGGAGTCGTCCTGCTCGATGCGCTTGATCCACTGCCGCCCGAACTCACCGGCGAAGAAGTCCCCGTCGAACTCCTCGGGGAACTTCACCTGCGAGTCCAGGTCGGCGTCGTAGCGGTAGACGGGCCCGCCCATCGGGGACTCGGAGCCGTCGCCGAACTCGGGGACCGAGTCGCCGTCGTAGGGAATCCACGCCGGGTTGGCGGCCGGGAGTTCCTCGATGCCGTCGTTGTGCGGCGAGTCGTTGACGGGGGCCGAGCAGTCGAAGGACTCGCCGGACTCCTCGGTGGCGAAGTCGTAGTCGACGTAGGCGTCGTTGTCACCGGTGCAGTACGGCCAGCCGAAGTTCCCCGCCTCCGTCACCTTGTTGAACTCGACCTGTCCGCCCGGTCCCCGCGCGGGGTCGGCCTCGCCCGCGTCGGGCCCGTAGTCGCCGACGTAGACGTGGTCGGTGGCCGGGTCGACCGAGATGCGGAAGGGGTTGCGGAAGCCCATCGCGTAGACCTCGGGACGGGTGCCCTCCGTGCCCTCCTCGAAGAGGTTGCCCTCCGGGATCGTGTAGGAGCCGTCCTCCTCGACATGGATGCGGAGGAGCTTGCCGCGCAGGTCGTTGGCGTTGCCCGCGGAGCGCTGCGCGTCGAAGACCGGGTTGCGGTCCTCGCGTTCGTCGATGGGGGTGAAACCGTCGGACTGGAACGGGTTGGAGTCGTCGCCCGTCGACATCAGCAGGTTGCCGTCGCTGTCGAAGGCGATGTCGCCGCCGACGTGGCAGCACTGGCCGCGGTCGGTGTCGATCCGGAGGATCTCGGTCTCGCTGGAGGCGTCGAGCGTGCCGTCCTCGTCGAGGGTGAACCGGGAGAGCTGGTTGTAGCCCTGGAACGGCTCGAAGTCGGCCGCGGTGCCCGTCTCCGGTGCGTCGCCCTCGGGGGTGTCGAGGGGCGGCGCGTAGTAGAGGTAGATGTGGCGGTTCTGCTCGAAGTCCGGGTCGACGCCGACTCCTTGGAGCCCTTCTTCGTCGTGGTCGTAGACGTCGAGCGTGCCCGCCTGCGAGGTGCCGCTGCCGTCCGACTGCGTGAGCCAGAGCGTGCCTTCGCGGGCGGTGTGGAGGACGTCGCCGTCGGGCAGCACGGCGAGCGTCATCGGCTCGCCCGTCTCCTCGACGCCCTTGGCGAGTTCGGTCTGCTGCAGCTCGGCAGCGGCCGGCCGGTCGTCCGCCGGGGCGGCCTGGGAGGCGGGAACGCCGGTGACGACGAGTGCGCCACCGATCGTCAACGCACCCGCGGCTGCCGCGAGGCGGGTTCGGAGTCTGCGGAATCTCCTGTGCACGCGTCTCCTCCTGGGGAAGATCACGAAAGGTGACGGATACGGACGTGTCGTTGACCGTCGTGCTCTGCACAGGCGCGCGCCGTCGCGCCGGGTAGGGGTCGTCCCGATGTGTCCGGAGCCCGGGAGAGAGGGGGGTGGGCGGCTCATGTCCGGAACACATCAAGGACGGTAGCCATCTTTGTCGCTTACGGAAACCCCTACGGCAGCAGGGAAGTTGGCTTTATCCACCGCGGGGACAAAGAACGCCGTAGGGCAGCGCCGTCTTTCCGGATCGTGGACAAGCGGAACGGGCGGGAGGGCGGGACGCGCACTCGAGCGCGCCCCGCCTCCCGCACCGCCGCGGCCGTCTCAGCTACTGAAGGCGGCGTCGAACGACGCCTCGGGCGGGTCGTAGTCGAACGCCTTGAGGCGGCGCAGCGCTTCCGGAGCGCCCGCGAGCCTGTCCATGCCCGCGTCCTCCCACTCGACGGAGACCGGCCCTGCGTAGCCGATCGCATGGAGCATCCGGAAGATGTCCTCCCAGGCGATGTCCCCGTGCCCCGCCGAGACGAAGTCCCACCCGCGCCGCGGGTCGCCCCAGGGCAGGTGCGAGCCCAGCCGCCCGTTGCGGCCGTCGAGCCGGGTGCGGGACTCCTTGCAGTCGACGTGGAGGATGCGGTCCCGGTAGTCCCAGAGGAACCCCGCCGGATCGAGGTCCTGCCAGACGAAGTGGCTCGGGTCGAAGTTGAGCCCGAACGCCGGGCGGTGGTCGACGGCCTCCAGCGCGCGGGCCGTCGTCCAGTAGTCGTACGCGATCTCGCTGGGGTGCACCTCGTGCGCGAACCGCACCCCCTCGGCGTCGAAGACGTCGAGGATCGGGTTCCAGCGGTCGGCGAAGTCCTGGTAGCCCCGGTCGATCATGCCGGGCGGCACCGGCGGGAACATCGCCACCAGGTGCCAGATCGACGAACCGGTGAACCCGACGACGGTGTCGACGCCGAGCTTCGCCGCGGCCCGCGCCGTGTCCTTGATCTCGGCGGCGGCGCGCTGCCGCACGCCCTCGGGATCGCCGTCGCCCCAGATCCGCGGCGGCAGGATGTTCTCGTGGCGCTCGTCGATCGGGTTGTCGCAGACCGCCTGGCCGACGAGATGGTACGAGATCGCCCAGCACTCGAGCCCGTACTTCTCCAGCAGCGCCTTGCGGCCCGCCACGTAGCCCGGCTCGGCCAGCGCCCTGTCGACCTCGAAGTGGTCGCCCCAGCAGGCGAGTTCGAGCCCGTCGTAGCCGAACTCGCTCGCCAGCCGACAGACCTCCTCCAGCGGCAGGTCCGCCCACTGGCCTGTGAAGAGGGTGAACTTTCTTGGCACGGTGACCTCCTGACGGTGTACGGGAGCGGCCGCTAGCCGAGTGGTACGACCGGGGTGTGCACGCCGTTCTTCGCCGCGCTCTCCTCGACGGCCGCGAGGACGCGCTGCACCTGGAGCCCGTCCGCGAACGTCGGTGCCGGCTCGGTGCGGCCCGCGATGGCGCGGATCAGGTCGGCGGCCTGATGGGTGAAGGTGTGCTCGTAGCCGAGGCCGTGGCCCGGCGGCCACCAGCCCTCCAGGTAGGGATGGTCCGCCTCGGTGACGAGGATGCGGCGGAACCCCGCCTCGCGCTCGGCGAGCGTGTTGTCGTGGAACTCCAACTCGTTGAGGCGCTCCAGGTCGAAGCGGAGCGAGCCGAGCGTTCCGTTCAGCTCGATGGTGAGCGCGTTCTTGCGGCCGGCCGCGACGCGGCTCACCTCGAACGAGGCGAGCGCTCCGGCCGCGGTGCGGCCGTGGAAGAGCGCGGTGTCGTCGACGGTGACGGTCCCGGTGCCGCCGTCCCCGCCGGGCAGCGGGCGCTCGGTGACGAACGTCTCCAGCTGCCCGGAGACCCAGGAGAGCGGCGACCCCGCGAGGTACTGCGCGAGGTCGACGGCGTGGGCGCCGAGGTCGCCGAGGGCACCGGAGCCCGCGGTCTCCTTCCGCAGCCGCCACGCCATGGGCGCCTGCGGGTCGACGAGCCAGTCCTGGAGGTAGTGGGCGCGGACGTGCCGGATCTCGCCCAGCCGCCCCTCGGCGACGAGCTGCCGCGCGAACGCGGCCGCCGGGACGCGCCGGTAGTTGAACCCGACCATCGCCAACTGCCCGCGCTCCTTGGCCGCTTCGGCCGCCGCGACCATCGCCTCCGCCTCACCGACGGAGTTGGCGAGCGGCTTCTCGCAGAGCACGTGCTTGCCGGCCGCCAGCGCCTCGACGGCGATCTCCGCGTGGCTGTCGCCCGGAGTGCAGACGTCGACGAGCTGGACGTCGTCCCTGTTGATCAGCGCCCGCCACTCGGTCTCGGCGGCGGCCCAGCCGAGCCGGTCGGCCGCGGCGCGCACCGCCTGCGGGTCGCGCCCGCAGACGGCGGCCATCACCGGGTCGAGCGGGAGCCGGAAAGCCCGGCCGACCGTGCGCCACCCCTGGGAGTGCGCCTGGCCCATGAAGGCGTATCCGACCATGCCCACACCGAGTGGCGGTGGTGCGGAGTCTGGCTCGTCGGTCTCGTGCGGCATGGGGCTCCTCCCTGTCGGGCGTGTGTCGTTCGGTGCTGCCGGGGCGCGCGGCGGTATCAGGTGAAGCCGATCGGCAGGTACTGGTCGACGTTCTCCTTGGTGACCACCGCGGAGTAGAGCGTGATCTGCGCGGGGATCTCGAACTCGGAGAGGCCGCCGATCCCCTTGCCCTGGCCGAGGGCGCGCGCGAGGTCGATCGCGGAGGCCGCCATCGTCGGCGGGTAGAGGACGGTCGCCTTGATGACGCCCTCGTCCTTCTTGATCGCCTCCATCACGCGCTTGGAGCCGGCTCCGCCGACCATCATGAACTCGTCGCGGCCGGCCTGCTCGATCGCCCGCTCGGCGCCGACGCCCTGGTCGTCGTCGTGGTTCCAGAGCGCGTCGAACTCGGACTCGGCGCGCAGGAGTTGGGACATCTTCGACTGTCCCGACTCGACGGTGAAGTCGGCCGCCTGGCGGGCCACCTTCTTGATGTTCGGGTAGTTCTTCAGCGCGTCGTCGAAGCCGTCGGTGCGCTGCTTGGTGAGCTCCAGGTTGTCGGGGCCCGACAGCTCCACGACGCGTGCGTTCTTCTTGTCCTTGAGCTGCTCGCCGATGTAGTGCCCGGCGTTGAGCCCCATCCCGTAGTTGTCGCCGCCGACCCAGCACCGGTACGCCTGCGGGGAGGAGAAGATGCGGTCGAGGTTGACGACGGGGATGCCGGCGCGCATCGCCTTGAGTCCGACCTGGGTGAGGGCCTTGCCGTCCGCGGGCAGCACCACGAGGACGTCGACCTTCTTGTTGATCAGCGTCTCGACCTGGCCGACCTGCGTGGCGTTGTCATTGGAGCCCTCGGTCACCTCCATGGTGACGTCCTCGTACTTCTTGGCGCGGCTCTTCGCCTGGGTGTCGATGGCCTTCAGCCAGCCGTGGTCGGCCTGCGGTCCCGCGTAGCCGATGGTGACCTTCTTGCCCGGCTTGTCGTCGGCGATCTGCGCCTGCTCCGCGCCGGACGCCTTGTCGTCGTTGCTCTCGTTGCTCGTGCACCCGGTGGCGAGGAGCGCTGCCCCCGCCGCGGTGCCGAAGAGGAGGTTGCGGCGGCTGGTTCTGGCGAGCGGTGTCGGTTTCTCTGCACTCATTGGGAGTTACGCCCCTTCTGTACCAGGACTGCGGCGACGATGATGGCGCCCTTGGCGATCTGCTGAACGTCGGTCTGGAGGTTGTTGAGCGCGAACAGGTTGGTGATCGTGGTGAAGACGAGCACCCCGAGCACCGAGCCGAGGATGCTGCCGCGCCCGCCGCTGAGCAGCGTGCCGCCGATGATCGCGGCGGCGATGGCGTCGAGTTCGTAGAGGTTGCCGTTGGTGCTCTGGCCCGAGCCCGTCAGCACGACGAGCATGAAGGCGGCGATGCCGCAGCAGAGCCCGGAGAGCAGGTAGAGCAGCAACCGCTGCCGCTTGACGGCGATGCCGGCGAGCCGCGACGCCTCCGGGTTGCCGCCCGTGGCGACGGTGCGGCGGCCGAAGGTGGTGCGGTTGAGGACGAGCCAGCCGAGCACGGCCACCGCGAGGAAGATGAGCACCAGCGGCGGCACGCCCAGCACGTACGACTCGGGCACGCCCAGTCGGAGGACGGCGTCGACCGTCACCACCTGCGTCTCGCCGCCGCTGATCTGGAGCGCGAGGCCGCGCGCCGAGGCCATCATCGCGAGCGTCGCGATGAAGGGGACCATCGGCCCGTACGCGATCAGCAGCCCGTTGACGAGCCCCGCGCCGAGCCCCACGAGCACGGAGCAGAGCAGCATCCCGCCGAGCCCGAGGTCCTGCGTGGCGACGGTGGTCGCCCAGACCGACGCGAGCGCCACCATGGAGCCGACCGACAGGTCGATGCCGCCCCCGATGATCACGAACGTCACGCCGACGGTGACGACGCCGACCACGGACGCCTGGGTGAGGATGAGTTGGAGGTTGTCACCGGTGAGGAAGTCGTCGGGCTTGGTGAAGGCGCCGATCGCGGCGAGCACCAGCAGGACGCCGATCAGCGAGAGTTGGCGCCCGTCGAGCCGGCTGCCCGCGAGCAGGCCCCGCAGTCCCGAGCCCGTGCCCGCAGGCGGGGGCATGGGCTTTCCGGGGTCGACGGGCGGGTCGGACTGCCGGCCCTCGGCCGAGGCGCCCTTGGGAGAGTTCAGCACGAGGGGCTCCCTTCCATGACGAGGTCGAGCACCCGGTGCTCGTCGAGCTCCCGGGCGGGGGCGGTGTGTACGACGCGGCCCTCGCGCAGCACCAGCACGCGGTCGGCGAGGCCGAGGACTTCGGGCACTTCGCTGGAGACGAGCAGTACGCAGACGCCGGAATCGGCGAGCCGCCGGATCACGGCGTAGAGCTCGGAGCGTGCGCCGACGTCGACGCCGCGGGTCGGCTCGTCGAGGAGGAGGACCCGGCACTCCCGCAGCAGCCACCGGGCGAGTACGGCCTTCTGCTGGTTGCCGCCGGAGAAGGTGCGTACGGGCCGGTCGGGGCGGTCGGGGCTGAGCGCGAGGTCGGAGGTGCGGCGGTGCGCGGCGGCCCGCTCCTTCGCACGGTCGAGCCAGCCGCCGCGGGAGAACCTCGGCAGGGAGGAGACCGAGACGTTCCTCGTCACCGACTCCAGCATCAGCAGCGCCTGCGACTTGCGCTCCTCGGGCGCGAGCCCGATCCCCGCCCGCACGGCTGCGGGTATCCGTCCCGCCGGCAGCTCCCGGCCGTCGACGAGGACGCGCCCCGCGGTGGGCTTGCGGGCGCCGTAGAGCGTCTCCAGGATCTCCGAGCGCCCGGAGCCGACGAGTCCGGCGAGGCCGACGATCTCGCCGGGCCGCAGCTCCAGATCGAGCGGCGCGAACTCGCCCTCCCTGGCGAGCCCTTCGGCGCGGAGCACCGGGTCGGCACGGGCCGGCTCGGCGGGCCGCTCGGGGAAGGCGTACTCGACGTCGCGTCCCGTCATCAGGGAGACGAGCCGCTCCGTCGGCGTCTCGGCCGCCGGGAGGTCGCGCGCAGCGACCCGGCCGTCCTTGAGCACCGAGACGCGGTCCCCGATGCGCCGGATCTCCTCCAGGCGGTGCGAGATGTAGACGACCGCCACGCCCTCCGCCGTGAGTCCTGCGACGATCCGGAAGAGGTTGTCGACCTCGTCGGGGTCGAGCGCGGCCGACGGCTCGTCCATCACGATGAGGCGGACGTCGTGCGACAGGGCGCGGGCCATGGAGACGATCTGCGCGCCGGCCGCCGAGAGCGCGCCGACGAGCGTGTTGGGGTCGATCTCCGGGTGTCCGAGCCTGGCGAGGAGCGCTGCGGTACGCGAGCGGGCCGCACGGGGCCTGACGAACCCGCGGCTCGCCACCTCGTGGCCGAGGAAGACGTTCTCGGCGACGGAGAGGTGCTCCACCAGGTCCAACTCCTGGTAGATCGTGGCGATTCCGAGCCGCATCGCGGCGACGGGCGCGTCGAGCCCGACGGGCTCGCCCTGCCAGCGGATCTCGCCCTCGTCCGGCCGGTGAGCGCCGGCGAGCACCTTGATCAGTGTCGACTTCCCCGCCCCGTTCTGGCCGAGCAGGCAGTGCACCTCGCCCGCCTCCACGTCGAGTTCGACGCCGTCGAGGGCGCGCACACCGGGGAAGGACTTGGTGATTCCTGACATGGTGAGGAGTGGTGCCATGGCGGGCCTTCCGTGCGTACGGGCGGGATCGGTGCCTGGGTCGCGCGGCTTGCGGTGGTGTGCGGTACGGCGGACTCGGGTCCGTCGTCGTGCGGCTGGGGGTCTCGTGCGTCGGCAGGGCTCGACGGCGGCCGACGGCGCGGCTGTCCTGAGCGGTTGCGCGTCGGCGGACCGGTCGCGGGTGGGCGGCTGGTGTCGGCTCGGTGCGGTCTCGGGCCGCCGCGGCTCCGGGAGCGTCCACTCCGGGGCCGGGGTCGGCGTACGGACTTCCTTGCTGCGGTGCGGTGTTGCGCCAGGGACGTGCCTGCGGTGCTGGTGGTGCGGGCCGTGCGGGTGGTACCGGTGGTGCGCTCGCCGGTCAGGCCGGCGAGAAGAGGTGGTCGCTGGTGAGCCTGGCGGCCCCCGTCACGCCGGCGAGCTGTCCCAACTCGCCCAGGACGATGGGGAGGTTGCCGGTGGCGAGCGGCAGCGACTGGCGGTAGACCTGCGAGCGGATGCTGGCGAGCAGGGTGTGCCCGAGCCCCGTCACCCCGCCGCCGATCACGACGAGTCCGGGGTTGAAGAAGCTGACGAGCCCGGCGATCACCTGGCCGACCCGGGCGCCCCCGGAGCGGATCAGGTCGAGCGAGGTGCCGTCGCCCGCGGAGGCGGCCGCGGCGATGTCGACGGCGGTGAGGCCGCCGGCGCCGGCGAGGCGGCCCGCGAGCTCCTCCGAGCGCCCCTCCTTCGCCGCCAGCTCGGCGTCCCTCGCGAGCGCGGAGCCCCCGAAGTACGCCTCCAGGCAACCGCGGTTGCCGCAGGCGCACGGGCGTCCTTCGGGCTCCACCTGGATGTGCCCGATGTCGCCCGCGCTCCCCGTGGTGCCGCGGTGCACGGCGCCGCCTGCGACGACGCCGCACCCGATACCCGTGCCGATCTTGACGCAGAAGAAGTCCTGCACGGAGCGCGCGACCCCGGCGTGCATCTCCCCCATCGCCATCAGGTTGACGTCGTTGTCGACCATCACGGGGCAGCCGAGCTCCTGGCTGAGCACCTCGCGGACGGGGAAGCCGTCCCAGCCCGGCATGATCGGCGGCGCGACGGGGACGCCCTCGGGGAACCGGACGGGCCCCGGCACCCCGACGCCCGCGCCGTCGAGCCCGTCGGCCACCCCGGATTCGCGGAGCTTGGCGACCATCGCGAGCACCTGGTCGAAGACGGCGACCGGGCCCTCGCGCACGTCCATCGGGTGGTTGAGGTGGCCGAGGATCTCCATCTCCCCGTTGGTGACGGCGACGTCGACCGACGTGGCGCCGATGTCGACGCCGAGGAAGCGGAGTTCCGGCGCGAGCCTGATGTTGTGCGAGCGGCGCCCGCCGCGCGAGGCCGCGAGGCCGTCGGCGACGACGAGGCCGGTCTCCAGCAGGCGGTCGACCTCGACGGCGAGCTTGGAGCGGGACAGCTCCACGCGGTCGCCGAGCTCCGCGCGGGAGCTCGGCCCGCCGTCGCGCAGCAGACGCAGCAGGCGCGCCTGGTGCACGTTCGCGGGCCGGGCCGTCATCCGCCTCACCGCTCCTCCTCTTGGGTACGCGTGGCGACGCGCGGCCGGCCACGCGCCGCCGAATTGCCGGCTGCGGGTGGGCCGTTGCCGGCGTCGACCGGATTGCTCAGGGAACGTAGCAGCGACGCCCACAGTTGGGAAGAAGTTCTGCACGAATCGCAATTACTTCTTCCCGGTTGAGGACAAAGCACGGGACGCAACGCCACGTCCGGGAGCGGCCGGACGCCAACGTCGGCGTGCGTCAAGGAAGTTGAAGCGCACCATGAAACCCCTGCCCGAACCCCGTACAGGCGTCTCGGTCGCGGTCCTGCGATAACGGAGAATGGAGCGTACGGGCGGCGGGACCCCGGCGCCCTTCGACCACGGCAGCGGGAGCGGCGGCATGGGAAGGGTCACCGAGCGCAGGAAGGTGCTGCGGATCAGGGAGGGCGCGGTGAGCGAGCGCCCCGACACCCTCGCGGGCGAGGAACCGCTGGAGATCCGGCTGGGCGGCAGGCCGCTCGCCGTCACCATGCGCACCCCCGGCGACGACTTCGCGCTCGCCGCCGGCTTCCTGGTGAGCGAGGGCGTCCTCGGCAGCGCGTCCGAGCTGGTGCGGATCGCCTACTGCGCGGGCGCGCTCGTCGACGGGCAGAACACCTACAACACCCTCGACGTACGCCTCGCCGAGGGCGTCGCGGTGCCCGAACTCACCCTGGAGCGCAACGTCTACACCACCTCCTCCTGCGGCGTCTGCGGCAAGGCGAGCCTCGACGCCGTCCGCACCACGGCGCGTTGGGAGCCGGCGGAGTCGGAGGCGCTCCGCCTCGACGTCGAGGTGCTCCCGCTGCTGCCCGAGCGGCTCCGCGCCGCGCAGCGCGTCTTCGACCGCACCGGCGGCCTGCACGCCGCCGGGCTCTTCACCAGCGACGGCGAACTCCTCGACATCCGGGAGGACGTGGGCCGCCACAACGCCGTCGACAAGCTCGTCGGTGCCGCGCTCCAGCGCGACCTGCTGCCGCTGCGCGACTCCGTGCTGATGGTCTCCGGGCGGGCCAGCTTCGAGCTGGTGCAGAAGGCGGTGATGGCCGGTATCCCGGCGCTCGCCGCCGTCTCCGCGCCCTCCTCGCTCGCCGTCGACCTCGCCGCGGAGACGGGCACGACGCTCGTCGGCTTCCTCCGCGGGCGCTCGATGAACGTCTACGCGGGCGCGGAACGCATCGCGCTACCCGCGCACGCCCCCACCGGCTGAGGTCGGCTGCCCACCGGCCGGCGCGTGGGCCGCCTCGGGCTCCTCGGCCGGCGCGGCACGCGCCCAACGCCGGGCGAGGAACGCGCAGACGACGAGCTGCATCTGGTGGAAGAGCATCAGCGGCAGCACCGCGAGCGCCGCGCCGCTGCCGAAGAGGACGCTCGCCATCGGCAGTCCGGCGGCGAGCGACTTCTTCGAGCCGGCGAAGGTGAGCGCGATCCGGTCCTGCCGCACGAAGCGGAGCCGCTTCGAGCCGTACCAGGTGAGCAGCAGCATCACCGTCAGCAGCACGGCTTCGACGGCGAGGAGCGCGCCGAGCCGCAGCGGCGTGACGGCACCCCAGACCCCCTCGGCCACGCCTTCGCTGAACGCCGTGTAGACGACCAGCAGGATCGCTCCGCGGTCGACGGTCATGGTGATCCCGCGGTGCCGCGTCAGGAGGCCCCCGATCCAGCGGCGGAGCAACTGCCCCGCGAGGAACGGCGCGAGGAGCTGGCAGCCGATCTCCACGAGCGCGGTGGCCGACAGCCCCGCGTAGCCGCCGATGAGCCAGGCCGCGAGGAGCGGCGTCGCCACGACGCCGAAGAGGCTGGAGTACGTACCGGCGCAGATCGCCGCCGGGACGTTGCCGCGCGCGATGGAGGTGAACGCGATCGAGGACTGGATCGTCGAGGGGACGAGGCAGCAGAAGAGCAGCCCCGTCTGGAGCTCCGGCGTGAGGACGTGCGGGACGAGTCCGGCGGAGGCGAGGCCGAGGAGCGGGAAGAGCGCGAACGTGCAGAGCAGCACGGCGAGATGGAGCCGCCAGTGGCGGAGCCCGTCGACGGCCTCCTTCGTCGAGAGGCGGGCGCCGTAGAGGAAGAAGATGAGGCCGACGGCGATCTTGGTGGCCCAGGAGAAGCCGTCCGCCATTCCGCCCTGGGCGGGGAGGAGGACGGCGACGAGGACCGTGCCGAAGAGCAGCAGGATGAACGGGTCTACGAGACCGGCCAGGCGGCGCATGTGCTCCCTCGTCGCGGTCGGGCGGCCGGAGGCGGCCGAACGCGCCCGAACGCCGGGCGGCCGGCGCCGGCAATGCCGCTCTGCGGAACTGTACTTCCGCACCCTCCCCCTTCGGTCGACGCGGCGCAAGGTCGCAAAGGTTCCGTGCAGATTACCGGTGGGCCTGGCAACGACTGTGCGTCCAACCCGTCGTAACCGCCCCAATCGCAAGACTGACCAGGGGAGATCGCTGCCCGAGCGGCTGCGGATCGGTTACGGTCGCTCGCGCTGGGTCCGCAGCCGAGGGCTGCACGCCCGGCTTCGGAGGCACGTCGAGGAGCAGAGCCATTGCAGGAGTTCACCGTCCCGGCCGTGTCGAAGACACCCCACGCCGGGGGCCTCGCCGACACCGTCTTCGAGCACGCCGAGCGCGAGAGCGGCAGGGTGGCGCTCGCGCGCAAGGACGCGAGCGGCGGATGGCAGGACGTGACCGCGGGCGAGTTCAGGGACGAGGTCCTCGCGCTCGCCAAGGGGCTGCTCAGCGAAGGGGTGCGGTTCGGCGACCGGGTCGCGATCATGTCCCGCACCCGTTACGAGTGGACGCTCTTCGACTACGCGCTCTGGTCGATCGGCGCCCAGCCCGTCCCCGTCTACCCGACGTCCTCGGCGGAGCAGGTGCGCTGGATCATGCACGACGCCGAGGTCTCGGCCGCCGTCGTCGAGCACGAGGACCACGCGATGACGGTCGGCTCCGTGATCGACTCCCTGCCGAAGCTCTCCCGGCTCTGGCAGCTCAACTCCGGCGCCGTCGGCGAACTCCGCGAGCGCGGCGCAGGCCTCGACGACGAGGTCGTCCACCGCCACCGCCTCGCCCTCACCCCCGACTCGGTCGCCACCGTCATCTACACCTCGGGCACGACGGGCCGCCCCAAGGGCTGCCTCCTCACCCACGCCAACTTCATGTCCGAGGCCGACAGCGTGCTCGACGGCTACAGCGAGGTCTTCGCCAAGCCGGGCGAGCAGCCCTCGCTGCTGCTCTTCCTCCCACTCGCACACGTCTTCGGGCGCATGGTGGAGGTCGCCGCGCTCCGCGGCCGGGTCGTCCTCGGCCACCAGCCCAGCATGACCGCCGACGCGCTCCTCCCCGACCTCGCCTCCTTCCGGCCGACGTTCATCCAGGCGGTGCCGCACCTCTTCGAGAAGATCTACCGCGCCGCGCGGAACAAGGCGGAGTCCGAGGGCAGGCTCGGCCCCTTCGAGAAGGCCGAGGACGTCGCGGTGCGGTACGCGGAGGCCGTCGAGCAGCGGTCGTTCGGCACCGGCCCCGGACCCGGCACGTCCCTGCGGATGCAGCACCAGCTCTTCGACAAGCTCGTCTACGGGAAGCTCAGGGCGGCGATGGGCGGCCGGTGCCGCAGCGCCATGTCCGGCGGTTCGGGGATGGAGCGCCGACTCGGACTCTTCTTCCACGGCGCGGGGTTGCAGATCTACGAGGGGTACGGCCTCACGGAGACCACCGCGGCGTCGACCGCCAACCCGCCGGGGCGCATCCGCTTCGGCACCGTCGGCACCCCGCTCCCCGGCACCTCCGTCTCGGTCGCCTCCGACGGCGAGGTGTGGCTCCGCGGCGGCCACGTCTTCTCCGGCTACCTCCACCACCACCAGGCGACCGGAATCGCCCTGTACGACGGCTGGTTCGCCACCGGCGACCTCGGCTCGCTCGACGAGGACGGCTACCTCACCCTCACGGGCCGCAAGAAGGAGATCCTCGTGACCGCGGGCGGGAAGAGCCTCTCCCCCGCTTCGCTGGAGGAGCGGGTACGGGCGAGCCCGCTCGTCGCCCACTGCCTCGTCGTCGGCAACGACCGGCCCTACGTCGCAGCGCTGATCACCCTCGACCGGGACGCGGTCGCGCACTGGCTGTCGATGCGTGGCAAGCCGGAGCTCGCACCCGCCGAACTCGTCCGCGACGCCGACCTGGAGCGCGAGATCCGCCGGGCCGTCGTCGCCGCCAACACCCACGTCTCCAAGGCGGAGTCGATCCGCACCTTCCGCGTCCTCGCCGGGCAGTTCACCGAGGAGGACGGCCTCCTCACGCCGTCGCTGAAGCTCCGGCGAGCGGCGATCGAGGAGCGCTACGCGGAAGAGATCGCGGGCCTGTACCGGTGAGCCGGGCGCGCCGACGAGAGCGCGTGGGGAATGCACCGGCGGGCTTGATCGTTGACGATGACGAGTAAGACTGTCGATTCGCACGTGAGGACCTGAGGCGTGAGCAACGTTCCCACCATTACCCTCAACAACGGCGTCGAGATGCCGCAGCTCGGTTTCGGCGTCTGGCAGGTCGCCGACGACGAGGCGGAGCGCGCGGTGGGCAGGGCTCTCGAGGCCGGCTACCGCAGCATCGACACGGCCGCCGCCTACGAGAACGAGTCCGGAACGGGCCGGGCGCTCGCCGCCTCCGGCATCCCGCGCGACGAGCTCTTCGTCACCACCAAGCTCTGGAACGCCGACCAGGGGTACGACCCTGCCCTCCGCGCCTTCGACGCCTCGCTGGAGAAGCTCGGCCTCGACCACGTCGACCTCTACCTCATCCACTGGCCGCTGCCGGGGGTCGACAAGTACCTCGACACCTGGCGCGCCCTGGAGCGCATCCTCGCCGAGGGGCGCGCGAGGGCGATCGGCGTCTCCAACTTCCAGCCGGCGCACCTCAAGCGCGTGATCGACCTCGGCGGCACCGTCCCCGCCGTCAACCAGATCGAGCTCCACCCGCAGCTCGCGCAGTCGCTGCCGCGCGCCTTCCACACCGACCACCACATCGCGACGGAGGCGTGGTCACCGCTGGGTCAGGGCAAGGGGCTGCTCGACGAGCCGGCGCTCACCGAGATCGCGGAGAAGCACGGCAAGACGGCGGCGCAGGTCGTCCTCCGCTGGCATCTCCAGCTCGGCAACGTCGCCATCCCGAAGTCGGTGACGCCCTCCCGCATCGTGGAGAACTTCGACGTCTTCGACTTCGAGCTGGACCGCGCCGACCTCGACGCGATCGCCCGCCTCAACACGGACACGCGTCTGGGCCCCGACCCGGACACCAACAACTTCCTCGGCTGAACCGCCGGGCGTCCAGCTCCCGTCGACGGAGTACGACGAACCCCTCGTCCCCCTGGACGAGGGGTTCGTCCGCTCTCGGGCCCGTTGCCCACAACCATCGGGAAGCATAAATTCCGGGTATGGAGCTGGAGTTGCGTCACCTCAGGCTAGTTCATGCGATAGCGGACGCCGGCAGCCTCACCCGGGCGGCCACCTCGCTCGGCCTCGCCCAGTCCGCCCTCAGCGGCCAGCTCAAACGTATCGAACGCGCCCTCGGCGGCCCGCTCTTCGACCGCGGCCGCACGGGCGCGAGTCCCACCCCGCTCGGCCAGTTCGTCCTCGAGCGCTCGCGGGTCCTGCTGCCCGCCGTCCACCGGCTCCAGGACGACGCGGCCCGCTTCACCGCCAGCTCCGACACCGCGCCGCGGTTCCGGATCGGCGCGACGCACGGCCCGCTCCTCGGCGGCCTCGTCGACCGCCTCGCCGCCGCCCGTCCGCACACCCCGCTGAGCACGCGCACCTCGTGGTCGGTGACGGAGCTGAGCGCTATGGCGGCCACGGGGCGCCTCGACTACGTCCTCGTCGGCGCCTGCGGGGACAGCCCTCCCCCGACCGACGACGGCCTCGCCTGGCGCGTGATCGGCGAGGACCCCGTCTTCGCGATGCTTTCCGAGACCCATCCGCTCGCCGCCGGGAGAGAGTTGGAGCTCGGCACGCTCGCCGGCGAGTGGTGGGTCTGCGCGCCGGGCGACGGCTGCTTCGCCGACTGCTTCGCCGCCGCCTGCGCACGCGCCGGGTTCACGCCGGCCGCGCTCCACGAGGCCGACGTCGTCTCCTGTACGCACCTCGTCCGCGTCGGCCGCGCCGTCGGCCTGTGCCGGGCGACCTTCGCGCCGACGCCGGGCGTCGTCACCGTCCCCCTCGCCGGCAACCCGCTCCGCTGGCGCCACCTCCTCGGCTGGCACCCCGATTCCCCGGCCGCCGACGCCGCCCCCTCGGTGACGTACCAGGCGCGGCGGGCGCACCGGGAGGCCGTCGCGCGCAACCCGGCGTACGTCAGATGGCTCGCCGAGCGAAGACACGGCGCGCAGGGAACCGGCCTCGACGCCGCGGCAGGCTGACTCAGCGCGTGTACCGGGCGAGCCCGGAGGTCTCCAGCTCGCCGCCCAACTCCGCGGGGAGCGGCGCCGATTCGCCGTACTTGCCGTGCACGACGCCGCGGTACTCGGAGCCCGGCCGGTCGGGGCGGCTGAAGAGCGACCAGGTGCCGGTGCGGGGATCGACCTGGAGGAGGAGCCGGACACCGGCCGCCGCGTACCAGGCGGTCTTCTCGTTGATCCCCTTCAGACGCTCGCTCGGAGAGATCACCCCGACGGCCAACTGCACCTCCTCGGACTCCAGTAGCCAATCGTC
Source organism: Streptomyces xiaopingdaonensis (assembly GCF_000262345.1). Classification (GTDB taxonomy): domain Bacteria; phylum Actinomycetota; class Actinomycetes; order Streptomycetales; family Streptomycetaceae; genus Streptomyces; species Streptomyces xiaopingdaonensis. Next base: position 16,912 of record NZ_AJTQ01000185.1, read on the forward strand.
CATGTCCTTGAAGGCCCTCGGGCCCACGGTGAGGTCCGGGGTGGCGTAGTCGTCGTCGTTCCCTGCCATGGGGACGGAGACGTTCTCGAAGGCTTCGTATTCCGCGGATAGATGGGGACGAACGGCGTCCCTCACGTCGATGACGATCCCGGCGTGCTTGCCCGTGGGTCTCGGGGGCATCAACAGGCTTCCGCCGATGATCTCGTCACGCATGCCGGTGGCCTCCTCGATCCGCCCCGCAGCCTCGCGCAGACGACCGGGGCGTACGGGGATCGAGTGGTGCGCCGGACCGGTCATGTCTCCTCCTCGCCGAGGTGCTACCGAGCCCATCGTCCTGGGCCTCGGGCACCGCCACGAAGCATCACCCGGCATATCACCCTCCCGTGCACCCCGGACCGGAAGTCTCTTCCGGTAGCGCCTCCACGGGAGTCGACAGCCAACGCAGGGTTTCCATCGCACCATGAGAGGGTCAATTTGACAGGTACACGGCTTGAACGGCGGTGGCTACGTTGATCCGCGCACCCCCACACGAGGAGGCAACATGGTACGGATACGTAGCATGGCCGCCGGTTCGGCACTCGCTGCCGCCTGCGTCCTCGCACTCACCGCGCTCCCCGCCAACGCGGGCCAGCCGGCCCCCGACTCCGCAGCGGGCTCCCCCACGGCCGCCGAGCTCCCCGCCGGGATGCTCGACGCCATGCAGCGCGACCTCGGGCTGAGCAAGGGCCAGGTGACCGAGCGCCTCGCGGCGGAGGCGGAGGCCGCCGACGTCGAAGAGGCGCTCGCCGAGCAGTTGGGCGCCAGCTTCGGCGGCGCCTGGGTCTCGGGCGCCGACGCGAAGCTCACCGTGGCCACCACCGACGCGGCCGAGGTCGGCGCCATCGAGGCGCGCGGCGCGGTCGCCAAGGTCGTCGACCACAGCCTGAAGGACCTCAAGTCCCTCCAGAAGACCCTCGATTCGGCGGGCGTCGAGAGAGACGCCGCCGTCCGGTCGGTCGACGTCAGACACAACGCGGTCACCGTCCGCACCTCGGACACGGCCGCCGCCGAGCGGACCGTCACCAAGGCGGGCGTCGACCCGAGCGCGGTGCGCACGGTCAAGTCCGCCGAGGCGCCCCGCACTTACTACGACCTCGTGGGCGGCGACGCCTACTACATCAACGGCACCTCGCGCTGCTCCATCGGGTTCTCCGTGAGCAACGGCAGCCAGCAGGGCTTCGTCACCGCGGGCCACTGCGGCAGGCCGGGCGCCAGCACCACCGGCTACAACCAGGTCGCGCAGGGCACCTTCCAGGGCTCCACCTTCCCCGGCAGGGACTACGCCTGGGTCGCCACCAACAGCAACTGGACGGCGACCCCGTACGTCAACGGCGGCGCCGTCCGCGTCTCCGGCTCGCAGCAGGCGTCGGTCGGCTCGACGGTCTGCCGCTCCGGCTCGACCACCGGATGGCACTGCGGCGCCATCCAGCAGCACAACACCAGCGTCACCTACCCCGAGGGCACCATCACCGGCGTCACCCGCACCTCGGTCTGCGCCGAGCCCGGCGACTCCGGCGGCTCCTTCATCTCCGGCAGCCAGGCTCAGGGCATGACCTCCGGCGGCTCCGGCAACTGCTCCTCCGGCGGAACCACCTACTACCAGCCCGTCAACCCGGCGCTCTCCGCGTACGGCCTCAGCCTCACCACCGGCTGACGCACGCACCCCGGGGCCGGGCACGCACGAAGGTGCCCGGCCCCGGGCACGTCTCAGACCGCCCCGTGGCCCGCCGCGACCTCCTCGACG
>NZ_AJTQ01000186.1 GCF_000262345.1 Streptomyces xiaopingdaonensis
CAACTCGGTGTCCTTGGCGGTGATCGCGCCGCCCGCGCTGTGCGTGTTCACCGAGACGGCGAGGGAGTCGTAGCCGAGCGTCTGCTCGGAGTGGTGGTCCAACTCCTCCTGGATCGCCGATACATGGACGACCATCGCGGCGGCGGCGAGGTGTCCGGGGAAGGAGTAGGTACGGCGCAGCGCGCCGCCCGAGACCTCCCAGCCGGGCAGCGCCCCGAGTGCCTCAGCGGTCTCCTGCTCGGTCAGCGGCTCGGGTGGCATCACGGCCCCCTTTCCGGACGTACGCACGCCCTGTCGGCTCCCGCGGGCCGCCCGACGCGGGGCAGCCCGACTCGCGACGCCACCCTGCCATGCGCGCGGCGGTCCGACGGGCAGGCGGGAGCGGGGAGTTCGGCCGTCACCGTCGACACCCGCCCACCCACCGAGGGTGACCGCCCAGAAGACACGCGTCCCCGCACTGGTGCCAGCCCCCCAACCGATGGGCGGGCCAAGCGGCTGTCCGCGACCTCCCCTCGGCGGAGAGGCTCGACGGCATGACGACAGCACCACACCTGCCGCCGCCTGCGAGCGAACAGCCCCCGAGCAGGGGAAGCGACTTCGCCGGCCTCTCCCGACAGATCGGCGCCGCGGACCTGCTCCGCCGCCGCCCCGGCTACTACGCCGCACGCATCGCCCTCGTGGTTCTCGCGGCGGCCGGATGCGGCGCCGCCTTCCTCCTCCTCGGCGAGAGCTGGTGGCAGCTCGCGGTCGCCGTCGTACTCGGACTCGTCTACGGGCAACTGGCACTGCTCGCACACGACGTGGCGCACCGGCAGGTGTTCGCCTCGCGCGCCTGGAGCGAGCGCGCCGGCCGGCTCCTCGGCAACCTCGGCATCGGGATGTCGTACGGCTGGTGGATGAACAAGCACACGCGGCACCACGCCAACCCCAACCACGAGGAGCACGACCCGGACGTCGCGCCGGACATCCTGGTCTGGTCGCGCGAGCAGGCGGCGCAGTCGCGCGGCGTCCCGCGGTTCATCGGGCGCCACCAGGCCGCATTCTTCTTCCCGCTCCTCACGCTGGAAGGGTTCAACCTCCACGTCTCCAGCGTCCGCGCGCTCCGCCGGCGGCACATGAAGCGCCCGTTCCTCGAAGGTTCGCTGCTCCTCGTCCACTTCGCCGGCTACCTCGCCGCGCTCTTCGTCCTGCTGCCGCCCGGCACGGCCGTCGCCTTCCTGCTGGTGCACCACGCCGTCTTCGGCGTCTACCTCGGCTCGATCTTCGCGCCCAACCACAAGGGCATGCCCACGCTCAAGGGCGACGAGCGCCCGGACTTCCTCCGCCGCCAGGTCCTCACCTCGCGCAACGTGCGCGGCGGCCCCTTCACCGACGTCCTCCTCGGCGGCCTCAACTACCAGATCGAGCACCACCTCTTCCCGAGCATGCCCACACCCCACCTGCGCCGCGCGCGCCCGCTCGTCCGCCGGCACTGCGCCGAACTCGGCATCCCCTACCACGAGACGGGGCTGTTCACCTCGTGGTGCGAGGCGCTCCGGCACATGCGGGAGGTGGGCGAGCCGCTGCGGAACTGAGCGGGGCCCGGAGGCGACCGCGCCCGTCAGGACGGGCGCGCCGTCCGCTTCTCCGGCTCCCGCACCGCCGTCGCGCCCCACAACTCCCCCGCGTAGGCGGCGGACTCCGAGAGCCAGCGCCGCAGCACCGCGTGGATGCGCTCGGCGCCGACGAGTTCGTCGCCGTCCTCGGTGGGCGGGGAGAGCGTGAGCGGCGAGAGCAGGAACGGCTCGCTCTGCTCGCCGCCGAGGCCGCCGTGGGAGCCGATCTGCTCCTCGAAGGCGTGCACGGCACCGCTCCCGTCGACCGCCGAGTTGACCATGACGTCGGCCACGTGCGGGAACCCGGCGGTACGCCGCACCGCCGCAGCGGCACCGGGCCCGAAAGGCGCGAGCGGATCGCCCGGTCCGACGACCTCCCCGGTCGCGAGCCGGTGCTCGCTCCCGCCCGCACCGAGGACGACGGGCCCGTGCCGCTCGCTCCGCACGAGGACGAAACCGACGCCCGGATGGTCCGCGAGGGCGCGCAGCAACGCCGGTGAGCGCATCCCGAGTTGCTCGCGGGTCATGCGCCCCGGCACGTCGGGGAAGGAGACGAGGCCGAGGTTGCCCGAGCAGAGGACGACGGGCCCCGCCGACCGGGGCGGCTTGCGCGGCACCTCCTGCCCGTCCTCCTCGGGCCGGTGGAGCGCCGTGCGGGCCGCGGTGCGGGCCTCGGACCCGCTCACCGTCCGCCGCGCGCGGCGCCGTACGGGCAGGCCGCAGCCCGCGCGCACCAGCTCCTCCAGCGTCAGCCCGTACGCGCTCTCGAAGGTCTCGCCGAAGCTCTGGCCGTGGTCGGAGAGGAGCACCAGCCGGTAGGGCCGCGGGGAGCGTTCGGCGACCTTCGCGATGAGCGCGATCGACCGGTCGAGCCGGCGGAGCACCTGCCGCGCGTCGCGGCTGCGGGGGCCCGAGTGGTGCGCCACCTCGTCGTAGGCGACGAGGTCCGCGTAGACCGCGGTGCGCCCGCTGAGGAGGTCGCCGAGCACGGCGGTGACGACGACGTCGCGCTCCACGACGGTCGCGAAGGCGCGGAGGAAGGGGTACAGCCCGCCCCTGCTGACGCGCGGCGCCTCCCGCCGCAGCCGCGACCGCGTGGCCTGCGCCAGCTCGCGGAACACCTCGGCGACGAACGAGACGACCGTGCGCGTCGCGTTGGCCGGGTCGGAGAAGTAGGCGAAGTACCCGGCCCTCGAACGGGTCTCCTTGCCGCGGCGTGCGGCGATCGAGAGGACGAGCGCGACCTGTGCGGCGCCGCCGCTGAAGAGGTTGCCCCTGCTCGCCCCGTCGAGCGCGAGCAGCCCGCGGTCCCCGGTGCGCGCGACGGCCCTGCGCTGGAGCTCGACCGCGCTGGAGGGCCGGTTGCTCACCATCACCTCGCCCGTCTCCTTCTCGTACCAGCGGAAGGCGGGGACGTCCTCGTTGCTGCCGTGGAGGATGCCGAGCTGGCTGGCGCCGGTCTGGCTCGACCAGTCGGTGCGCCAGCGGCTGAGCCGGTGGGTGCTTCCGCACATCGCGGCGACCGTCGGCATCAACGGCTCGGAGCCGTCGGGCGGCTCGACCGCGTCGCGGAGGACGGCGTGGCCCACGCCGTCGAGTTGGAGGAAGACGATGCCGGGCGTGACCGGGCCGCGGCGCGGTCCCTCGCGTCTGCGCCTGCGGTAGGCGAGGCGGGAGAGGCGGCGGCGGTACGCGCCGTCGTCCCTGACCGTGAGGAAGGTGCTCGTCGCCGAGGAGGTGGCGGACATCACCGCGGCGACGACGACGGCCGTCGTCGGGTCCGTGCTGCCCCGCCCGTAGGGGATGAGGTTGATCGCCAGCCACAGCAGCGACCCGTTGAGGAAGAAGACGAGAGCGCCGAGGACGGCCGCGGGGACGAGCAGCAGCGCCCGCACGAGGACGGGCCACACCAGCGCCCCCAGCAGGCCGAAGGCGCCGGCGCCGATCGCCGCCGTGATGCCGATCCGGGTGGCGCTGTCGCCGTCGGCCGACTGGAGCCGGAAGTCCGGCAGGACGGCGGCGAGCACCAGCATCGTCAGCGTGCCGACCGCCCAGACGGCGCAGACCCGCAGGAGGCCCGCACCGAGGGTGCGCCACGGTGGCAGCCGGCGTCGCACTCCGTCTCCCCTCTGGGGTACGGCACTTGGGCAGGGGGCCGTACCGTCGCGTTGCGGTCTCGATCAGGCACCCGGCTCCTCCCCGACGCGGGCACTACGTCCACTTTTTCACAGTCCGGTGCGCTGCCGGGCCCCACCCGGAGCCGCGGGGCCGGTCCCGGTGTGCGCGGGGGCGCCGTAGGGTCGTGGAGTGGAAGGGTCGGCCGGGCAGCGGCGGCCGGCGGCGCAGGAGGAGGTTCCGTGGCGGTCGAGGTCACCTGGTGGGGTCACGCCACCGCGACGGTGCTGGACTCGGGGACGACGGTCCTCACCGATCCGCTCCTCGTCCACCGCCTCGCCCACCTCCGGCGCAGGCGGGGCCAACTGCCGCCCGCGCGGGCCGCGGAGGCCGACCTGGTCCTCGTCTCCCACCTGCACGCCGACCACCTCCACGTCGGCTCGCTGGCGCGGCTGGCGGCCGGTACCCGTGTCGTCGTCCCGGCCGGAGCGGTGCGGGCGGTGCCGGGGCTGCGGCGGCTCGCCAAGGTGCTGCGGTTCGAGGAGGTCGCCGCCGGCGACCTGGTGCGCGCGGGAGCGCTCACGGTGCGCGCGGTGCCGGCGGCGCACGACGGCCGGCGCCTGCCGTACGGCCCGCACCGTGCGCCCGCGCTCGGCTACGTCATCGAGGGCGAGGCCCGCACCTACTTCGCGGGCGACACCGGCCTGTGGGACGGCATGGCGAAGGCGGTCGGCCCCGTCGACGTGGCGCTGCTGCCGGTCGGCGGCTGGGGGCCCTTCCTCGGCAGCGAGCACCTCGACGCGCGCCGGGCCGCCGACGCCGCGGCGCTCCTCGCGCCGGCGTGCGCCGTGCCCGTCCACTACGGCACGTACTGGCCGATCGGCCTCGACGCGGTGCGTCCGCACGAGTTCCACTCGCCCGGCACGGAGTTCGTGCGCATGGCAGCGCACCATGCGCCCGCCGTCGAGGCCCACCTCCTCGGGCACGGCGAACACGTGCGGTGGGGTGCTGCCGGGTGACCGAGTTCCTGGAGCAGCTCGCGCGTACGGGCCGCGAGCTGCTCGCCGCCGCGGGCGAGGCGGCCGTGCCGCCGGAATCCACGCAGCAGGCGGTGGGGTATCCGTCGCTCTTCCTTCTCGTGGTGCTGGGTTCGCTCGTGCCCGTCGTGCCGACAGGGGCCCTGGTGAGCGGTTCCGCCGTGGTGGCGCTCCACCAGAGCGTGCCCGTCCTCTCGCTGCTGACGGTCTTCGGCGTCTCCGCCTTCGCCGCGTTCCTCGGCGACCTCGGACTCTACTGGCTGGGGCAGCGGGGCGTCGGCTCGAAGAACGGCTCGCGGTGGCTCTCCCGACTCCGCGAACGCGTCGCGCCCGACCGGCTGGCCCAGGCCCACGACCAGCTCCGCCGGCACGGCGTACTCGTCCTCGTGCTCTCGCGGTTGCTGCCCGCCGGGCGCATCCCCGTGATGCTCGCCTGCCTGCTGGCGCGGATGCCGGTGCGCGAGTTCGTCCGCGGCGACGTGCCCGCCTGCCTCGTCTGGGCCGCCGCCTACCAGGCGATCGGCATCCTCGGCGGCGCGCTCTTTCCCGAGCCGTGGGAGGGGGTGGCCGCGGCGGTCGGGCTGACGCTGCTGGTGAGCGCGGCGCCGTCGCTGTGGCGGCGGCTGCGCCGGGGCCGGAAGAGGACGGGCTGATCCGGCGGGTCCCGACACCCGTGCGCCGGGCGGCAGTCGGCCGCCCGTCCCGGTGAGAGAGAGCCGCGGCCCGCGGCCGCCGCCGTTCTCCTACAGTGCCGGGCCCCGAAGCAGAGGAGGCTCGCGTGTCCGAGAGCCGGGACGCCACCGCGACCGCGGCGGCCCTCAGAAGAGGCGAGACCGACGCGCGCACCGTGGTGGAGGACGCTGTCGCGCGGATCGAACGGCTCGACCCCGTCCACAACGCGGTCGTCCACACCCGGTTCGAGGAGGCGCTCGCCGAGGTGGACGCCGGGCTGCCGGACGGCCCGCTGCGCGGTGTGCCGGTCCTCGTGAAGGATCTCGGTACGGAGGTCGCGGGGGTGCGGGCGACGGGCGGCAGCCGGCTCTTCGCCGAGGAGGTCGCGGCGCGCGACAGCGAACTCGTCGCGCGCTACCGCCGCGCCGGCATGGTCGTCCTCGGTACCACCAACACACCCGAACTCGGCCTCAGCACCAGCACGGAGCCGACGCTGCACGGGCCGACCCGCAACCCGTGGAGCGCCGTCCACTCGGCAGGCGGTTCCAGCGGTGGCTCCGCGGCCGCGGTGGCGTCCGGCATGGTCCCCGTCGCGCACGGCAGCGACGGTGGCGGCTCGATCCGCATCCCGTCGGCGGCGTGCGGGCTGTTCGGCCTCAAGCCGAGCCGCGGCCGGATCTCGCCGGCACCCCGGCCGACCACCCTGTCAGGGCTGGTGTCGGTCCACCACGCCCTCACCACGACGGTGCGCGACAGCGCGCTGCTCCTCGACGTCGCGGCAGGACCGCTCCCCGGCGACGCGTACGCCGCTCCCACGCCGGCCGCTTCGTTCGCCGCGCTCGCCCGCCGGGAGCCGGGGCGGTTGCGGATCGGCCTGCTCGCCGGGCTGCCCGACGGCCCCGAGGTGCACCCCGAAGCGGTCGGTGCGGCGCTCGCGGCGGCGCGGTTGTGCGAGGGCCTCGGCCACGAGGTGACCGAAGCACCCGCGCCCTACCGGCCGTCGGAGGTGGCGGCGACCTCGTCCGTGCTCATGGGGTGCGAACTGCTCGCGCTCCTCGACGAGCGGCTCGGCAAGCTGGGACGGGCGCTCGCCGACGACGACGTCGAACCCTTCACGCGCGTCGTCCACGAGCACCACCGCACGCAGTCCGCCGCGGACGTCGGCCGTGCGCTGCGGCGCGCGCAGCAGATCGGCTGGGAGGTCGGCGCCGCCTTCCGGACCTACGACGTGCTGCTGGGCCCGACCCTCGCGCAGCCGACCCCGCGGCTGGGCGTGCTCGACACGCGGCGGCCGGAGACGATCTACCGACACGGCGCCACGTACTCCGCGTTCACCAGCGTCCACAACGTCACCGGCATGCCGGCGATGTCCGTCCCGTTCGGCCACGGCGCCGAAGGGCTCCCGCTCGGCGTCCAGTTCGCCGCCGACCTCGGCGGGGAGGGGCTGCTCCTGTCGCTCGCAACGCAGTTGGAGCAGGCGGCGCCGTGGCGTCGGACCGTGGACGGCTGAGGGGATCGACGACGGACGCGAACTCGCGGGCGTGGCAGTCCGGCCCGAGCCTCCCGGTACGCGGTCGGCCCGGTTCACGCCGCACACCGCAACTTCCCTGCACCCAGGCGAAGTTCGACCGTCCCGGTAGCCGGGACCGAAGGCGAGCGCGTCCGCCCTTCTGTGTCTCACTGAGTGTCCCGCCCCGACCGACGGCATCGCCCCGCTCTCCGCGGTCCGGCAAGGCACCCGCGAGCCCGCCCGTCTCCTCGACGAAGGATCACGATGGCACCCCACTCGAAGACCGTGCTCGGCGAAGTGCCCAGGCGCCGGGTGTTCGCCGTGCTCGCGCTGATCGTCCTCTTCTCCGAGATCGCCACCTTCGAAATCCTCATGGTCTACCCGGCGCTGCCCGCCATGACCCGGGAGTTCGAGACCGTCCACATCGCCTGGGTCTCCTCGATCCTGACGCTGGCGGGGGCGACGGTGATGCCGCTGATCGGCAAGGCCGCGGACAAGTGGGGCAAGAAGCGGGTGATCGTGCTGCTCGGCGGCGTCTTCGTCGCCGGGAGCGTCGTCTGCGCGGTGGCGCCCTCGCTGCCGGTGCTGCTGGCGGGCAGGGCGCTCCAGGGGTGCCTCGTCGGCGTCGTGACGATGTCGTACAGCCTCGTGCGGGACATCATGCCGCGGGAGTTCGTGCCCATCGCGCTGGGGACCGTGGTGACCGGCGTCGGCATGTCCGGCATCGCGGGGCCGTTCCTCGCCGGCTGGCTCCTCGACGACTACGGGTACACCGGCATCTTCTGGTTCCTCGCCCTCTACGTGGCCGTCCTGCTGCCGCTCTTCGGAGCGCTGGTGCCGGAGAGCCCCGTCCGCGTCTCCCGGCCCATCGACTACCCCGGGACCGCGCTGCTCGGCCCCGGGATCGGTGTGGTGCTGCTCGGCGTCACCCAGGGAGGCGACTGGGGCTGGAGCTCGGCGCGCACCGTGGCTCTCCTCGTCGCCGGGGTCGCGATGCTCGCCGGCTTCGTCTGCTGGGAACGCGTCTGCCGCAACCCGCTGATCGACCTGAAGGTGCTCACGGGACGCAGGTTCGGACCGACCGTGCTCGCCGTCTCCTGTGTGGCGTACATGATGAACGCGCACTCCTTCCTCGTCCCCACGATGCTGATGACGCCGGGCGAGACCCCGGGGATCGGCTACGGCGCCGGGCTGTCGGCGACCGAGTACGCGATCTGGACGTGCCCCATGGGCCTCGCGGGGATGTTCCTCGGGCCGCTCGGCGGCTACCTGTCCAAGAAGGTCGGCGCGCGCCAGGTCCTCCTCGCCTCCGCCGTGCTGTTCCTGCTCGCGATGTACCTGGGCTCGCGGTTGTTCACCGTGCAGTGGCAGGTGGGGCTCGTGAGCCTGACCGTCGGCTGCGCGGTGGGCTTCCTGCACTCCTCCAACGCCAACCTCGTCCAGGACGCGCTGCCCGAGTCGCAGAGCGGTGTGGGCAACTCGATAGGCGGCATGAGCGCGCTGTTGACCGCCGGGATCGCCACGGCCGTCACCGGGGCGATCATGTCGAACGACGTGCTCGGCGTCGATCCGCGCACCCACTCGGTGCTCTACGACGACCGTGCGCTGACCAACGGCTTCCTCGCCGCGGCGGCCGTGGGCACGGTCGGCCTGGCGGTCGTCCTCCTCATGCGGCACGGGCGGGCTCCCGCGCAGGGGGGCCTCGTCGAGCAGGAGGACGGCGTCCGCGGGACCTCCCCCGCCGAGCCCGTCGGGTGACCACTGACTCGCGGGGCCACCGGCCGGACCGCCGAGACCGGAAGCGCCCCTCCGTCTCCGGGCATCCGCCCGCGGGGCGCGCGCCGTCCGGCGACGCGCCGCACGGCCGGTGCCGGACGTCCGACCCCGACCGGGCGCGAGTATCACCTCCCGGGACCCGAACTCCCCTGCCCCCGGCCGCCGTCGGGCGTCCCGTGGACGGCTCCGGCCGGCTCCAGCACGCGCGAGGCTCCGACCGGCAGGTCCCACAGGTCGTCCCGGTCGAGGCCGGCCGCGCGCCAGGCGGCCCGGACGCGCCGCAGCGGCTCCAGCGGCGGCTCGGCCGAGAGCAGGAACGTCGCCCAGTGCATGGGGGCCATGCGCCGTGCACCGACGTCGAGGCACGCCTGGACGGCCTCCTCGGGATCGGTGTGGACGGGTCGGAGCATCCAGCGCGGGTCGTAGGCGCCGATCGGGAGCAGGCCGAGGTCGATCCCGGGGAAGGCTTCGCCGATCTCGCGGAAGAAGTGGCCGTACCCGGTGTCGCCCGCGAAGTAGACGCGGCGGCCGTCGGGTGCGGTGAGGACCCAGCCTCCCCACAGGGAGCGGCAGGTGTCGGTGAGCGTCCGCTTCGACCAGTGGTGCGCAGGGACGAAGTCGAACCGCACACGGGGCCGCTCGCCGAGTCCCGCCGCGCCCTCGGCCGCGGGGAGTTCGGCGCCCTCCCACCAGTCGAGCTCGGTGACGGTGGTGAAGCCGCGCTTGCGGCACCAGCCGCCGAGCCCGGCCGGGACGAAGAGCGGTGTCGCGCGCGGCAGGCGGCGCAGCGTGGGCGCGTCGAGGTGGTCGTAGTGGTTGTGCGAGAGCACCACCGCGTCGATCGTCGGCAGGTCCTCCCAGACGAAGCCGACGGGCGTGATCCGCACCGGTGTACCGAGGATGCGGCGGCTCCAGACCGGGTCGGTGAGGACGGTGAGCCCTCCGATGCGCAGGACCCAACTGGCGTGCCCCGCCCAGCCGATCGCGAGCGCACGGGCGTCCACCTGGGGGAGCGGCGCCGGCGCGTACGGCAGCTCGGAGAGCTCCGCGCGCAGGGACGTCGCGCTCGGGCGCATGGCGCCTTCGCGCGCGAGGCGCGCGAACGCCCGTACGCCGGGCAGCGGATCGGTGAGGCGGTCGGCGAAGGAGCGCGGCCAGTGCCGCTTGGCGCCGAGCGGATGCGCCTCGTCCGACGGGCGCTTGGGCGCGGGGTGCGCCGACGGGGCGCGGTCGCGCTCGGCGGCGCGGCTTACGGAGTCGTCGTGCGCACCGCAGCCGCACGGCTCTTCGGCCCACCGCAGCTCCCGTGGCTGGTGGGTGCCTTCGGGCAGGCCGGGCGCCACCCGCCCGGCGCCGCCCGTTCCGTCCGCCGGACTGCGGGGGTCCCGGTCGCGGGCGACCCGGGGGTCGGTGCTTCCCGGGTACTCGGGGGCGCCCGGGTGCTCGATGTCCTTCCGGTGGCCTTCCGCCTGTCCGTCCGCGCGTTCTGTCACCGAGCAGAGCTCCCATCCGTGAGTGCGCCGAGTGCGGTGTGCGCGGCGGCGAGCGCCTCGGCCACCGCCGGCTCTTCGAGCGGGTCCACTGCGGGGACCGCGTCCCACGCCTCCGGTGGCAGGCCGGCGGCGAGCGCATCCGTGGAGAGGCGGACGCGGAGGGCCGCCGGGTCGTCGCCGAAGCGGTGCCCGCCTTGCACGTACGGGCCGAGGCAGCTGACGAGCGCCGCCTCCAGCCGGGGCGCGTCGGTCACGCCTGCGGACGCCAACTCGCCCCTGCACGGCTCGAAATCGGCGTAGAGCCCGCGCGCCGCTCGCGGGGGCCGGCAGACCGCGCCGGCCGCGGTGACCGCGCCGTGCAAGGCGCGGGCGAGGGCGCCGTGGAGCGCGGCCGACGCGGTGCGCCGGGTGCGCAGCGCCGGAGGCTCCGCGAGCGCCTCGGCCGCCTCCCGCTCCGCCTGCGCCGTCGGCTCGGCACGCAGCGTACGGAGGACGCCGGCGGCGCCGGCGTGGAGCGCCTCTCCCCGCTCGGTGTCGGGGAAGCGGGCGAGCCCGGCGCGCCCGCCGGGCGGCAGGAGTGCGGCACCGAGCTCGACGAGGACGACGACGGAGCCGGCGTACACGGTGTCGTGGAGCATCTCGGCCGGCGAGACGGTGACCGTGCCGTGCGTGTCGTGCGAGGCGTCGCGCCAGCTCTCGTCGCTGACGACGAGGAGGCCCTCGTCGGCGGCGGCTTCGCAGACCTCGTGGAGGAGCTCGGGCGGTACCGCGGTGCCCGTCACTTCATCGGCGATCGAGAGGACGAGGACGCGAGGGCGCTCGCCCTCCGCGCGCGCCCGCCGCACCGTCTCCAGCAGCGCGACCGGATCGGGTACGCCGCCGCACTCCGCGGGGGTGGCGACCCTCCGCACCCGGCGGTCGAGGAGCCGCGCCTGCGTCGCGTACCACGCGGGGCAGGGACTCGGGAGCAGGACGGCGCCACGTCCCGTCTCGCCCGGGGGTGCGGAGGCGGCGGCGGACGCGAGCGTGGCGAGGAGGAGCAGCGGGGCCGAAGGCGCTGCGAGGGTCTGCGCGGGGGCGGTGGCGATCCCTCTCCGCTCCCAGTAGGCGCAGGCGGCGCCCGTCACGGTGTGCGGCGCGGCGGGTTTGGGCACCGTCTTCTTCTCGCTGCTCCGCATCGCCTGCCGCCTCCGTCCCGCCTGCGACCGTACGGGCGCCCGTAGATCAGACAAAACGCCCAGTGGCACCACCTTGGCAGAACCCCATGGCACGCGGAACGGCGACACCGCCCCGTTCACCCGCCGGCGCGCGCCGGGGTGCCGTCCGCAAGCGGGGCACGCCGGGGCGCGGGGCCACCCAGGGGATCGACCTGACGAGGCGCCGAGACGCCAACTACCCTGCTGGGCATGGATATTCTGGGGACCTCGCTGCGAGTCTGCGTCGACGATCTGGATGCCGCCGTACCGGTGTACGAACGGCTGGCGAACTCCGAGGCGGCCAGATTCCGCCAGGGCCCCGTCGAGGTCGCGGCGGTGGGGCCGTTCTTTCTGATGAGCGGGCCCGAGGGCCACCTCGCCGTGCTCGGCAAGGTGGCGGCGACGCTCGCCGTGAAGGACGTCGGCGAGGCGGTGAGCGATCTCCAGGCGGTCGGCGCGGAGATCGTCGCGGGGCCGAGTGCGACGCCGATCGGGCGGAGCCTCGTCGCGCGCCACCCCGACGGCACCTTCTTCGAGTACGTGGACCGGCAGGGCGGCTGAACGCCGCAGCGCACCGGCGCCGGCTCGGGGGCGGCGCCGGTGCGCGGGAACCCCCCGCCCCGCGGGCGGGGGATGCGGCGTCAGGGCTGGACGACGATCTTGCGTCCCTGGCCCGCGGCGAACCGCTCCATCGCCTGCGGGTACTCGTCGAGCGGCATCCGGTCCGAGATGAAGACCTCCGGGTCGAGGACGCCCGTCGCGAAGAGTTCGGCCGCCCGCTCGTAGCTGTGGAGCACCGCCATCGAGCCGGTGATGGTGATCTCCTGGTTGTAGATCCGGTACGGCTCGATCGTCGCCCGCGTCGCGTAGTCGGCGACGCCGAACTGGAGGAAGGTGCCGGCCTTGGCGACGCGTTCGAGCCCGTCCTGGATCGCGGTGCCGTTGCCGGTCGCGTCGATCACCAGGTCCCAGCCGCCGGGGCGGTCGAGCTCGTCGGCGCCGGCCGCCACTGCGGTGCACCCCAACTGGTCGGCCGTGGCGAGGCGTTCGGGGTTGACGTCGAGGACGTCGACGGTCGCGGCGCCCGTGCGCTTCGCGAGCTGGAGCATCATCAGGCCCATCGTCCCGCTGCCGTAGATGAGGACGTGCGAGGCGAGGGTCGAGCGCAGGACGTCGTAGCCGCGGACCGCGCAGGAGAGGGGCTCGATGAGCGCCGCGTCCTCGGTGCGCACGTGCTCGGGGAGCCGGACGCAGTTGGCGACGGGTGCCACGGCGTACTCGGCCGCGCCGCCCGCGGTCGTGACGCCGATCGCGTTCCAGCGGTCGCAGAGGTTGTTGTGACCGGTCCGGCAGTAGCGGCACTCGAAGCAGTAGAGCGAAGGGTCGACGGCGACGCGGTCGCCCACGCCCACCTCGGTGACCGCGCTGCCCACGGCGGCCACCTCACCGGCGAACTCGTGCCCCGGCACCAGTGGCAGCGAGGGCGCGAACTCCCCCTGCAGGATGTGGAGATCGGTCCCGCAGATCCCGCAGGCGGTGACGTCGACGACGACCTCGCGCGGCCCGGGCGTCGGGTCGGGGACGGTGGTGAGGGAGACCTTGCCGGGCTCCTCTACGAGTGCGGCCTTCACTTGACTGCTCCTAGCGACAGGCCCTGGACGAGTTTGTCCTGGGCGGCGAACCCTGCGGCGAGCACCGGCAGGGAGATCACGAGGGACGCGGCGCACACCTTCGCCAGGAAGAGCCCCTGACTGGTGATGAAACCGGTGAGGAAGACGGGCGAGGTCTGCGCCACTACGCCGGTGAGCACCCGCGCGAAGAGCATCTCGTTCCAGGAGAAGATGAAGCAGATCAGCGCCGTCGCCGCGATCCCTGGCCCGGCGACGGGCGCCACCACCCGTGCGAGGACGGTCGGCAGCCGCGCCCCGTCGATCTGCGCCGCCTCGATCAGCGAGACCGGCACCTCGGCGAGGAACGACTGCATCATCCACACCGCGATCGGCAGGTTCATCGAGGTGTAGAGGATGACGAGGAGCCAGACGTTGTCCAGAAAGCCGGTGTTCTTGGCGAAGAGGTAGATCGGCAGCAGGCCGGCGACGAGCGGCAGCATCTTCGTGGAGAGGAAGAAGAAGAGCACGTCCGTCCACCGCTTCACCGGGCGGATGGAGAGCGCGTACGCCGCCGGCATGGCGAGGAGGAGCACCAGCACCGTCGAACAGATCGACGCCGTCGCGGAGTTGGCCAGCGCGGGCCAGGGGCTGGCGCCGCCGCCGACCCCGAAGAAGTCGCGGTAGCCGTCCAGGGTGAGGGGGGCCGCGAGGGAGGGCGGGTTGGTGGCCGCGTCGCCCTCGGAGTGGAAGGAGGTGAGGAGCATCCACAGCATCGGCAGCACGAAGAGGATGCCCACGATCCACGCGAGCAGCCCGAGCGCGGCCCCCGCGGTGCGGTTGCGCCCGACGCGCGTGGTGGGCGCGGGCGGGCCGCCGGTGCTGACGGCGGCGGGAGGAGCCTGGGTGGGGGCGCTCATGAGCGGGCCTCCTCGCGGAAGAGGGACGAGACCACCCGCAGCGCGAAGGTGGCGATGATCAGCGAACCGATGACGACGAGCACGCCGGCCGCCGAGGCGAGTCCGTACTCGTGGCCCTGGTAGAAGGTCTGGTAGATGGTGTAGGGCAGGTTGGCCGTGCCGAGGCCGCCCGAGGTGATCGTGAAGACGGCGTCGAAGTTCTGCACGATGTAGATCGAGCCGAGCAGCACGCCGAGTTCGAGGTAGCGCCGCAGGTGCGGCAGCGTCAGGTAGCGGAAGATCTGCCAAGTGCCGGCCCCGTCGACGCGGGCCGCCTCGATCACCTCGGGCGGGCGGGACTGCAGCCCGGCGAGCAGGATCAGCATCATGAACGGCGTCCACTGCCAGATCAGCGAGACCTCGACGGCGACGAGCGGCATCTCCGCCACCCAGTCCGGCTGGGGCGCGTCGCCCCCGAAGAGGTTCCACACGGCGTTGAGGAGGCCGTTGACGAGGCCGTACTCAGGGTTGTAGAGGACGTGCTTCCACAGCAGCGCCGCCGCCACGGGGACGAGCAGGAAGGGGGCGATGAGCATCGTGCGGACGGCCGCGCGTCCCCGGAACTTCCGGTCGAGGAGGAGCGCCAGGAGGAGGCCGAGCACCAGGCTGACGAGGACGACGACGACCGTGAGGACGATCGTGGTCAGCACCGACTTGCGGAGTTCGGCGTCGCCGAGCACCTCCGCGTAGTTGGCGAAGCCGTCGAAGCCGCGCGCCTGGGGGTACAGCGCGTTCCAGTCGAAGAGGGAGATCACCACCGTCGCCACCATGGGGAGCTGGGTGACGATGATGAGGAAGACGAGCGCGGGCAGCAGCGGGGCGCGGGTGACCCAGGCGCGGAGCTTCTGCGGCGGCGCCGGCCTGCGCTCGCCCGAGGCGGGCGCAGGGGGCGTGGTGGTGTGTGTGGTCATCGGCCCTCGTACTCCTCAGCGACCTCGTTCGCGAGCTGCTGTGACTTCTTCAGCGCCGACTCGACCGACTGGCGTCCGGCGATGGCCGCGCTGATCTCCTGCGAGACCTTGGTCCCCAGGTCGGAGAACTCGGGGATGTCGACGAACTGGATGCCGATCGTGGGGCGTTGCTGCACGCCGGGATCGCGGGGATCGGCCTCGACGACGGCCTTCCGCGTCACCTCGGCGAAGGCGCCGGCCGCCTTCCGGTACTCCGGGTACTCGTAGGTGGAGGCGCGCTTGCCCGCGGGGACGTTCGCCCAGCCGCTCTCCTCGCCGACGAGGCGCTCGTACTTCTTGCCCGAGGCCCAGGAGATGAACTTCCACGCCTTGTCCTTGTTCTGGGACGCCTCCTGGAGCCCCCAGGCCCAGCTGTAGAGCCAGCCGGAGGCGTCGGTGCGCACCACGGGCGCGGGCACGTACCCGATCTTCCCCTTCACCGGCGACTTCGCCGCCTCCAGGGAGCCGGCGCCGGCCGTGGCGTCGTACCACATGGCCGTCTTGCCCTGGGTCATGTTGTTGAGGCACTCGGCGTAGCCGGACTGCGCGGCGCCGGACTGGCCGTGCTTGCGGACGAGGTCGACGTAGAACTTGGTGGCCTTGTGGAAGGCGGGCGAGTCGAGCTTCGCGTTCCAGTCCTTGTCGAACCAGGTGCCGCCGAAGGTGTTGACGACGCTCGTCAGCGGGGCGATCACCTCGCCCCAACCGGGCAGCCCGCGCAGGCAGATGCCCTTGAGGCCCTTCTTCGCGCCGTCCGCCTTCGCGGCGAGCTCGGCGACCTGGGGCCAGGTGGGCTTCTCCGGCATCTTCAGGCCGGCTTCCTCGAAGACGTCCTTGCGGTACATCAGGAAGGAGGACTCGCCGTAGAAGGGCTGCGCGTACATCTTGCCGTCCTCGCCGCTGAGGGACTGGCGGATGGAGGGGAGGACGTCCTTCTGGTCGAAGTGCCGGTCCTTGCGCGTGTACTCGTCGAGCGGGTGCAGCCAGCCGTTCTTCGCGTAGATCGGCGTCTCGTAGTTGCTGAGGGTGGCGACGTCGTACTGGCCGGCCTGGTTGGCGAAGTCCTGGCCAATCTTGTCGCGGACGTCGTTCTCGGGGAGCACGGTGAAGTTGACCTTGATGCCGGTCTCCGCGGTGAAGTGCTTGGCCGTGAGCTTCTGCAACTCCACCATCTGCGGGTTGTTCACCATCAGCACGTTGATGGTGTCACCGCCGGAACCGGCGCCTCCTGCTCCGGCGCAGCCGGCGAGCAGCGCGCAGGCTGCCGCCGACCCTATGACCGCGCGCGCCCTGTAGCGGCTCTGGCTGCGCATCGTTGGACTCCTGGGATCGAGGGACGTGAAGGGTTGGCTGAGGGAGCGGTCCGCCGTCAGACACGGACGACGTTCGGCCCCTGGAGGGAATAGCGGTGGGCCTCGGCGGCGGGAAGGCCCGTGTCGGTGACGATCGCCTCGAAGGCGCCGACGTCGGCGAAGCGGCAGAAACTCACCGCGCCGAACTTGGTGTGCAGCCCGGCGAAGATCCGCCGCCTGGAGGCGCGCAGCGCCTGCGACTTGACCTCGGCGACCGCGGGCGAGGGCGTGGTGAGGCCGTGTTCGCGGGAGATGCCGTTGGCGCCGAGGAAGGCGAGGTCGATGACGAACCCGGAGAGCATGCGCGTCGTCCAGTGGTCGACGGTGGCGAGGGTGCTGCCGCGTACGCGCCCGCCGAGGAGCAGCACGGTGTAGGAGTCGACCCCTGCCAGCGCGCCCGCCGTCGTCAGGGAGGCGGTGAGGACGGTCAACTCCCGGTCGCGGGGCAGGGCTTCGGCGATCAGTTGGGGGGTGAAACCCTCGTCGACGAAGACCGTCTCGGCCTCGCCGACGAGGTCGGCCGCGGCCGCAGCGATGCGCCGCTTCTCCGGTACGTGCATCGTGGTGCGGAAGGCGAGCGTCGTCTCGAAGCCCGCGCTCTCCACCGGGTACGCGCCGCCGTGCGTGCGGCGCAGCAGGCCGCGCTGCTCCAGGACGCGCAGGTCACGGCGGATCGTCTCGCGTGCGACGCCGAGCGCGGAGGAGAGCTCGGAGACGTCGACGGACCCCGCCTTGCGCGCCGTCCCCACGATGCGCCGCTGGCGCTCCTCGGCACCGCTCACGCGCCCCACCTCCGTACGTCCCGCCGTGCGCCGGACACCCGCGCACGGGTCGACCGGGCTCCGTTCGGTCAACTCGCTGACCGAACGGGCTTGCATGGAGAGTTGTACCGGGGCGGCACGGGCGTGACCAGAGCCGTTGCTCCGTAGATCGTGCCCGCTTCTGACCGAGCGGGCGCGCCTGATGCGTCGAAGCGGGTCTGTTTCGTGCAGTGTTGACCGAGACGGTCCGGAGCGGACGCCCGATTCCCCCTCGGCGCCCGCCCGTTCGGAGTCCGAGCAGGCCCGGACGGCGACCGACGGGCCCGGCCGCGTCGGCAACACCTGCCCGCCGCGGCCTTCAACTCCCGCCCGGCGAGGACCCGTCGGGATGACTCAGCCGGGCCGCATCCGGAAGTCGTACGCGTCGGGAAGCGGGCGATCGGTGACCGCGGACCACACCTCGCCGAGGACCTCCTCGCCCTCCCGCAGGTCGTCCACCTCGAACCCGTCCTCGAAGACGGCGAGCGCCGCCGCGTTCCGCCCGCGTGCGGCCGCGACCTGTGCGTGCAGGAGGCGGAACCGGCCGCGTGACGCCGCAGCGGGCGGCAGCTCCGCGAGCGCCTCCTCCGCCTCGGCCGGGCGCCCCGCTGCGAGCAGCGCCGCCACCGCCTCGCGTACGAGCGCCGGCAGGGCCGCGCCCGTGTGCACGGCAGCGGAGCGGAGGTCCGCCAGCGCCGCGCCGTACCGGTCGGCGGCACGCGACGCGTCGCCCTCGACCGAGGCGGCGACGGCGAGGCACCGCAGCGCCGGCCAGCCGGCGCCCGCCCGCGCCGCCCGCTCCCAACTCCGCACCGCCTGCGACCGATCGCCCGCGTGCCACTGCGCGACGCCGAGGTGGTGGTCGAGCCAGGCGCGCCCGGACGCCGTGCCCTGCGCCGACTCCAGCAACTCGCGCCACTCCGGCGAGACGAGCGTCCCGCCGGGCGGCTCCCCCGGCTCCGGCTCCGGCGGCTCGCCCGCCCTCAGCAACCGCAGCCACGGCTGCTGCTCGGGTCCCAGGTCCTCCGGCGCGAACGGCGTACCCGGCAGCGAGTACCCGGCGCGCTCCACCTCCAACGCGCCCCAGCCGGAGCCGAAGGCGAGGCGCCCACCCGCCGGCTCGGCGTCCGCGATCCGGCGCCACCTGCCGTACGCCTCGTCCACCGCGGCACGCGGCAGCGCCTCCTCCAGGCGGCGCTCCGTGTGCGCGACGGCGCCGGACCAGTCGGCGTGGACCCGCGAGGGGTCGGTCGAGAGCGGCCCGTACGACTCCAGCCACGCGAACTCCTCGCCCGCGTCGAGCGGCACGTGCTCCAACTGCGTCCGCGCCAGGCCCGCTTGGATCTCCGCGTAGCCGCCGGTACCGGGCTCGGTGAGCCACCGCTGCCAGCGCCTGCCGCCAGGGCCCGAGCCCCAGACGAAGAGTTTGCGGCCGCGCAGCACATCGGTCGAGGTCTGCACGAGGCCGCTCCCCCGCTCGTCGAGGGAGGCGATCCACTTGCGGGAGTCCTCGGGGACCTCGTGGAAGTAGTCGGCGGGGAAGACGCTGCCGAGCGGATAGCTGCGGTCGGCGCCGTCGAACCGCGGGAAGGGGACGCGGCGCAGGGCGCGCTCGTACGCGAAGTACCAGGTCTCCTCCGCCGGTGCCACGACGCGGGTCGACGGCTCCTCCGGGACGGCGATGTTCGACCACCAGTAGACCGGCACCCTGCGGTGGTTGGGGTTGCGGATGCGTACGCCGACGTGGAGGAAGTCGGAGTCCTCGGGAAGCCACAGATCGACCTGGAACGGGGTGTCGCGCAGCCGTTCCCACTCCCAGAGGCGGAGCACCGCGCCGTCGTTTTCGGGAGCGGGCACCTCGGCCGCGTGGAGAGGGGCGCAGGAGAGCGCGGTGTGGCCGGTGGCGCCGATGTTCCACTCGATGCCGCCCGAGTACCAGGCGCCGTTGAGCGCGAAGTTCGCCGGCTGGAAGACCGGGTTGACGTACAGGAGTTCGCGGCCCGTCGGCTTGTGGAAGAGGGAGCGCACGCGCCCGCCCGAGCCGGGCAGGACCTCGGCGCGCAGCCGGGCGTTCTCGATCACGAGCGTGTCGAGGACGCCGTTGCCGCGTTCGCGACCGTAACCGTCGCGGACCGGCTCGGGCAGCACCGAGCGGAGCGGCTCGTACCCCACCTGCCGTGCCATCTCCTCGGGGAGCAGGGCGCGTTCCTCCCGCGAGAGGGTGTGCGCCTCCTCCGGCGGGAGCAGCGCGGGAAGCGGGTTGTCGGCGCCCAGCGGCGCGACGGGCAGCGTCACCGTGCTGCGTCGTACGGTCGTGGCCACGGCACCCCCACAGCTCGACGGAGACCACCGGGCGCCGGCGGTCCATCGGTCCATGGAACAGGCTCAGCGATTCGTTGACCAGGGGACGTGCGGGGTGGCGAGCGGGGCCGGGGCGGATGTGGGGGTGCGGGCGGTGACGTGGGCCTCGGTCAGTCGGTGGGCGTCCCGCCCTCGCCGGGTTCGGGGCACGCGCACGTGCGGTTGGCCTGAGAAGTCTGGGCGGTCAACGTACTGCGACTACGGCCTCCCCGGTACCGGACCGGTGAGGTGGGCGCGAACGGCCGCTGCTCAAGGATCGGACAACGTGCGGGCGTCCGAGTCACCCCGAGAGGACTGGACGGTGAACACGCCGCGGCTGCACGGTGGTTGCGGCACGGAGCCGGTGACTTCTCATCGGCTCGGCCGGGCGGTGAGCATGGCCGCTCGCCGCACGAAGGCGGAAGCCCGGGCGATCGGGGCGTCCGGGGCACTCGGAGAGGGCGGGCCAGGTGCTCGCGTCCCCGGGGGGCTCACCGGCTCAAGGGAGCGGGCAACCGGAGACGCACCGGCCATCGGGTCTCGGCAACCGACCGGAGAATCACGGTCGTTGAGCAGCACCCACGGAGCGGCTCCGGACGGAACGGCGGCCGTTCTCCCGCGTCAGCGCCTGCGTGCGAAAAGCAGCGCTCCGCAGAGCCAGCCGATCGCCGCCATCGCGAGGAGAGCCGTCCAGAGGGGGACGGTCACCTCCGGGACCAGCAGCCGCACCTTCACGGGACGGGTGTTCTCGCCGACGAAGACGATGGCCGCGAGCGCGAGGACGACCGCCGCCACCCTGCCCGGCGTCACCGTCCTGCGCCGCTCGCGGTCGTCGGCGTTCCCGGAGTACGCGCGCCTGCGCCTCATGCGCTCCACGGTGCCCGTGAAGGAGACGGGCACACCCGCGCCGCGCGGACCCGCGGGCGGCGACGTCACCCTCTCGGGGCAGGGTCACTCGGCGTACGCCACCGCCGCCGCGTACCCGTCGGCAGCGTCGACGTCCGCGATCGGCCAGCCCGGCGGCCGGCCGGGGCGGTCGCCGGTGCCGACGTAGCAGACGGCCGGGTCCTCGCCCAGGCCGACGCCGCGGGCCTTGAGGTACGCCTCCTTGCGGGTCCAGCACCGTGCGAAGGCGGCGGGTCGCTGCGGTGCGGGGAGGGAGGCCAACTCGGCGCGCTCGTCCGGGTGCAGGGCCCGCGCCGTCTCCGCCGTCGTGGCCGCGCTCGGGTGGGACTCGACATCCGCCCCGACCGGAACCGGGGCGAAGGCGAGGAGTACCAGGTCGCCTGCGTGCGACAGGGAGAAGTGGAGCTGCGCGCCGGCGGCTCCGGCGACCGCGGGGCGACCGTGCGCCCCGCCGCAGAGGGGGCAGGGGAGCCGGGTGAGCGGGACCGCGTCGGGCGCGAGGCCGAGCCGTGCGCCGAGCTCCCGCCTCAGGCCCACGTGCGCGACGAGGTAACGGTCCCGGTCGACCGCGCGGACGAAGGCACCGTGACGCGTCCGCTCCTCGTCGCAGAGCACCTCTCGCTCGGCCTCCGCATCCGCGCGCTCCTCCGACACCCGCAGCAGCCGCACGGCGACGGACGGCGCCGCGACCCGCAGTGGCAGGACCATCGCACCTCCTCGGCGCGGGAGTTTACGGCAGAACCGCCCGCCGCGTGAGGGAGACTGGACGGCCGACCACCGGGCCCGTGCGCCCACGAGGAGAGGCGGCGCATGCCCGAGACACTCTTCCCCACCGACCATCCGGCGTTCGCCCGGCTGCGGGGCAGTGACGGGGGGCGGGCGTGGGTGGAGCGGCTGCCCGCGCTCGTCGAGGAGGCGCGGACCACCTGGGCGCTGCGCATCGATCCGCCTTTTCTCAGCGGGAGTTGCTCGTGGACGGCACCGGTGCGCGGAGCGAACGGGGAGCCGGCGGTCCTCAAGATCGTCTGGCCGCACCGCGAGGCGCGGGGCGAAGCCGCCGCGCTGCGCCTGTGGGACGGCGACGGCGCGGTACGGCTCCTCGCGCACGCTCCCGAACGGCACACGCTCCTGCTGGAGCGGTGCCTGCCCGGCACCGAACTGGGGGCGCATGAGGGGCAGTCAGCCGAGGAGCGTCTGCTCGCCGCGTGCGCCGTGCTGCGCCGGCTGTGGGAGGCGGGCAGGCGCTCCGGCGGCCCGGGCCTCGGCGGCATCGAGCGGCTGACCGATGTCGCGGAAGAGTGGGCCGACCTCGTCGAGGAGCGCGCCGGCCGGCTGCGGACGTGCGAGGCGGACACCGGGCTCTTCGCGCACGGCGCACGGCTCCTGCGGCAGTTGCCGCGCACCGCGTCGGAACCGGCGCTGCTCCACGGCGACTTCAACCCGGGCAACCTTCTCGCCGCCGCACGCGCACCGTGGCTCGCGATCGACGCCAAGCCGATGCTCGGCGACCCGGCGTACGACCCGTGGCCCCTCATCACCCAGCTCGGCGACCCGTACGCGCACCGCCTTCCCGTGACCGTGCTACGGGCGCGCACCGCGCTCGCGGCTGAGGCGCTCGGGCTCGATGTCGCGCGGTTGCGGGCCTGGACGCTCGCCCGACAGGTGGAGGAGCTGCTCTGGGCGTGGGAGCGGGAGCAGCCGCGGAACAGGCAGGAAAAGCTGCGCCGTGCACGGGTGTTGGCGACGGTCGCCGAGGCTTGAGCCGGGGCACGGTGCGGGCGCGTCGATGCCTGCTCGGGAGCTTACGGTGCACCGTGGCGGGGCGGCGGCGTGGTAGCGGCCCGGGTGCGTGGCGTCCGTCTCGGCCGTCCTCCGCACGTGCCACGACATCCCGCGTCTCTCGCCGCCCACAGCCGTGGGGCCGCCGACGCGCCCAACGGATCGGCGGTACACGTGTGTTGACGGCTCCCCTTCATGGCTGTGCTGCGTGGCGAGGGACAGCGCCCCCCGCGCGTAGGCGTGCGGCTCGGCGGAGACGCGGCTCAGCCCTGCGGTGCCGGCGCCCTGCCCCGACGCGGGTGCGCTGCGGCCTGCACCCCCCGTCCCTGACCGTCATCGGGGACCGCGCCGGCGGCCTCCGTGGACCTCCCCACGCGCAGGCCGAGTTGGAAGCGGCTCTCCGCCCCCAGCAGCTCCATCAGGGCAGCGATGCGTCGGCGGTAGGTGCGCACGGAGACGCCGAGGCGGAGCGCGGCGCGCTCGTCGGTGTAGCCGCGCGCGAGCATCCGCAGGGTGCCCCTGGTCTCCTTGTCGAGCGGCGGCGCTTCCGCTCCGAAGCCGTCACCCGGGGTGAACTCCCGTGAGACCTCCCAGGCGGAGACGATCAGCGCGCGCACCCCCTCCACCACGTCGGACGCCGTGACGAGGGTGTAGCTGCGCCCGCCACCGGTGCGTCCGGCGAGGAGCGCGAACCGGCGGTCGACGACGATCGCCTCCTGTGGCAGCGGGGCGCCGGCGATGCGTACCCGCGCACCGGCCTCGGCCGCCTCGGTCAGGTGCCGGCGACCGGCGGGGTCGCCTGTCACCTCGGGGGTGGAGAGCTTGCGTGCGGTGAACCCGCGCGAGCGCGGTCGCGCCCGGGTGTGCGAGGCGAGAGCCCGCCAGGTGTCGGGATCGGCGGTGGCGCAGAGGAACTCGTGCCGTACGTCGGTGAAGAGGTGCCCGGCGCGCTTCAGCAACTCCTCGGTTCCGTGCAGGGTGAGTATCTGGGCAGCAGACGAGTCCATGGTGTCGACAAGTCTGCTGCGCCCCGCCCCCTCGCGTCAAAAGGTGACAGCTTCCTGCCACCTCCCCCCGTGCGTCGGCCCGCTTTGGCACCGTCGCACTCATGACACCTCAGCACACCGGAACACCCGACCCCGCCCAGGCGGCGGGGGTATGGCAGCTCGGCGGCGACACCCCCGTCTCACGGATGGGGTTCGGCGCGATGCGGCTGCCCGTCAAGGACCTGCGGGGACCGCAGCGCGACCCGCGGGACGGCATCGCGGTGCTGCGCCGCGCGCGCGAACTCGGCGTCAACCACATCGACACCGCCGCCTTCTACTTCCAGGGCGAGGTCCGCGCGAACCTGCTCATCAAGGAGGCGCTCGCCCCCTACCCGGAGGGGCTCGTGCTCGCCACCAAGGTCGGGCCCTCACGCAGCCCGGACGGTGCGTTCCTGCCGGAGGCGACGCCCGAGCAACTGCGCGGGCAGGTTGAGCAGAATCTCACCGAGTTGGGCGTCGATCGGCTCGACCTCGTCAACCTGCGCGTCGGTACCGCGCTCGACCGCGACGAGGCGCCCCTGGGCGCACGCTTCGAGGCGCTCGCCGCGCTGCAGGAGGAGGGGTTGATCAAACACCTCGGCGTCAGCAACGTGACCGGGCCCCAGCTCGCCGAGGCCCGCCGAATCGCTCCCGTCACCTCGGTACAGAACAGGTACGGCATCAGCGACAGGGGGGACGAGGAGCTGCTGCGGCAGTGCACCGAGGCGGGGATCGCCTACGTCCCGTTCTTCCCGCTCGGCGGCAAGGACGGTGCGCAGGCGGCACGGATCGCCCGGGTCGCGGAACGGCACGAGGTCTCCCCCGCCCAACTCGCCCTCGCCTGGCTTCTGTCGACCTCACCCGCCGTGCTCGCGATCCCCGGCACCGGCTCCCTGACGCACCTGGAGGAGAACGTGGCGGCGACCGGGGTGCGCCTCACCGAAGAGGAGCTCGCCGAGGTGGCGGGGGACTGAACACTCGGGAGCGCGGTGGGTGTTGCTGCGGCCGTCGCTGTCCGGCGCGAGACGGCGTCGGGGACGGCCTGGTAGCGCGGGGCCGGGCATCGCACGGGGCCTGGTGCGGCGCCGGGAGCTGGATGGTGGCGGGGCGCACTGCGGCGGTCGAACGGTGGGGCGGCTGCCGGTTACACGTCAACTCGACGGCGTTCCTGGGGAGTTCGTCGGCAGGCCGGCTCGGACCGACGCAGGCTCCGCGCCACGACGCGAGTCAGCGTGCGAACGGCGTGAGGGGTGCAGGACTCACCCGGCTCAAAAACGGCGAAAGGCTCCGCGCCGTGTCCGCTCCGGTGCGAGGTACGGGGGCGTGCCGGCGCGGAGAGGGCCGAGCTCGCCTCGACGGGACGTCTCCGGCCCCCGGGAGTCGGGGCCCAACCCGCCACGGTTCGCTCGATGTTGAGCTACCGGCACCCACCGCGCTCCGCCGTCGCTCCCCCACCGCGCCGTCCGACAACTCCCTCACCACGTCGAGCCGCCCGAGGTGGCGGGCGTACTCCTGGAGCAGGTGGAAGAGAATCCAGGAGAGCGTCGGCGCCTCCTCCGCTGTGCCGAACCTGCCTCCCACCTCCGGCCGTCGACGCAGGTCGACCCCTTCGCACACGGACCGGGAGCGTGCGCACTCGGTGCGGAAGGTGTCGGGTACTTCAGCCGCCGTCATCCCGGGCGGGACCCGCCACCGTTCGTCGGCGTCCTCGTCGCCCAGGATTCGGCGAGCTGCTCGGCGCGGAATCCCCAACGCAACCATCGGCGTTCGACGTAAAGCAGGTGCCAGACAAGCTCCAGCGGGCTCCACCCCGACGGCAGCAGGGAGCTGCGCAGCTGCTCCTCCGAGAGACCCGCGAGCTTCGCCTCCACGCTGCCGCGGAGACGGTCGAGGTGCCCGGCGAGAA
Source organism: Streptomyces xiaopingdaonensis (assembly GCF_000262345.1). GTDB lineage: Bacteria > Actinomycetota > Actinomycetes > Streptomycetales > Streptomycetaceae > Streptomyces > Streptomyces xiaopingdaonensis. Next base: position 25,019 of record NZ_AJTQ01000186.1, read on the forward strand.
GATCGGCCGGTTCGACGATGTGACGGGCGGCTCCTCGGAGGAGCGCGGTGGGCTCTGGCCGGTACCGCCCGCCGCGTCCGGAAGCGTCACGTCAGCTCCACTGCGGGGACATCGGGGCGCGAGAACGCGAATGTCCGGGCGTAGAGGGAGAGTTCGGCCTCGACGGCCGTCACTATCGTCTCCGCGCGGCGGAAGCCGTGCCCCTCCCCCTCGAAGGTGAGGTAGGCGCTGCGCGACGGGCCCTCCGCCGCCTCCCTGAGGAACCGTTCGCACTGCGCGGGCGGGCAGATGGGGTCCTCCGTCCCCTGGAGCAGGAGGAAAGGCGCCGTCACCTCCCGCGCCCTGCGCAAGGGGGAGCGTTCGCGGTACCTGCCGGGCACCTGCTCGGGAGGGCCGATCAGGGAGTGGAGGTACTGCGACTCGAAGTCGTGGGTCTCCCCCTGCGACCACTGCTCCAGGTCGAGGACGGGATAGCTGATCGCCGCGCAGGCGTAGAGGCCGGAGACCGTAGGGGAGGTGAGGGACGAGGCACTCGTCCAACCTCCGGCGCTGCCGCCGCGGATGGCGAGGCGCGCTCCGTCGGCGATCCCCTCCTCGGCGAGCGCCCGCGCGACCGTGGCGCAGTCCTCGACGTCGACGACGCCCCACTGGCCCCTGAGGCGGTTGCGGTAGTCGCGGCCGTAGCCGGTGCTGCCGCCGTAGTTGACCTCGGCGACGCCGATGCCGCGCGAGGTGAAGTACGCGATCTCCAGGTCGAGGACGAGCGGCAGCCTTCCCGTGGGGCCGCCGTGCGCCCAGATGACGTACGGAGGCAACTCGCCCTCCGGCGCGGTGTATTCGGGGTGGTGCGGCGGGTAGACGTGCGCGTGCACGTCGCGGCCGCCCGGACCGCTGAAGGTACGCAGGAGCGGTTCGGGGTAGTACGCCGGATCGACCGGGTCGGCTCGGGGCGCCGCGAGGGGGCGGGTGCGGCCCGTCCGCGTGTCCAGCTCCACCACCTCGTGGGACGAGCGGGGGCTCGCGGCGATTCCGACGACGCGGCTGTCGACGACGCCGAGGGACGCCATCCACTCGGTCCACGGCCCTGCCGCGTCGACCAACTCGCCCGTGTCCGGGTCGAGTACGCCGAGCTTCTGGCTGCCCCGCCCGTGCACGGCGGCGATCAGGCCGCTCTCCAGCGGCGCGAACCACCGGTAGCCGATCTTCCACAAGGCGCCGGCGAACTCCTCCTCACGGGGGCAGAGTCGCACGGGCGAGCCGGGCTCACCGTCCGTCAGGTCGAGTCTGCGGAGGTTCCACCAACCGTCCGCATCCGTGACGTAGAGCAGTGAACCGTCGGCCGTCCACTCCGCCTGCGCCACCGCCTCCTCCGGGCCGCCCGCGACGGTACGCACGGGGCCGAGCCCTCCGAACGGGTCCACGTCGGCGACTTGGAGCAGGGTGCCGTCCCAGGGCATCGCCGGGTGGTCCCAGGCGAGCCAGGCCACGCGGGTCGGTGCCCCGGCGCCGCCGTCGGGTGCGTTGGTACGCGGGCCCGTGACGAAGTGGTGGGTGTGCTGGGTGAGGACACGGACGCGGTCGGCGTCCTCGGCCGCGGAACCGTCGAGGGGCACGGCGACGAGGTCGCGGCGGACGTCAGTCGGGTCCGGTCCCGTGTACTCCTCCCGTACGCACCAGACCTCGCCGAGCAGGGGCAGCGGGCTCGGGTCCGCCCAGCGGAACCGCACCTGCTGCGGGGCGAGCCGGTCCTCGCGGCCCGCCGGTGCACCCGCGCCCGGACGCGGTTCGAGCGGGGTGAGCGGGAGCGGTGCGGCGTCTGTCCCGGGGCGGAGGCGGTAGAGGCGCTGATCCGCGTCGTGGGTGAAGACGACGAGGGAGCCCGTCGCTTCGGGGACGCCGGCCCAGGGCTTGCCGCCGTACTCCAGCACCCTGTTCCGCGCGTCCCACGGCTCGGGGAGCACCGTCTCCGGCTCGCCGCCGCGGCTGCGCAGGCGCAGCAGCGCCCGCCTCCCGCCCTCGCGCGGACGTGGCTCCGTCCACCACACCTCGTCGCCGACGGAGTCGAGGTATTCGGGCACGCCGTCGTGGGCGGCGACGAGGCCGGCGTCGACAGGGGAGGGCCAACTGCCGTACGGAACCTGGGGGGTTGCCATCTTCTTCGATCCTCCTGGATGACACGGACGGCGTGCGGGGACAGGGATGGGGCCACGGGGTGGCCGCCACGGGCGGCCGGGTGGCGAGGGGCGGGCGCGGCTACATGGCGAGCAGCGCCCGATCCATGACGCGGACGCCGAAGTGGAGCGCCTCGACGGGGACGCGCTCGTCGACGCCGTGGAAGAGCGCCTCGTAGTCGAAGCCTTCGGGGAGACGGAGCGGGGTGAAGCCGTAGCCCTCGATACCGAGCCGTGAGAACTGCTTTGCGTCGGTACCGCCCGACATGCAGTACGGGACGACGTGCGCGCCCGGGTCGAAGTGGAGCAGTGCCTCGCTCATGGCGGCGAACTCGGCGGACCCCGCCGAGGCCGCGAGCGGCACCTCGCGGTGCTCGAACTCCCACTCCACGTCGGGCCCCGTGAGGCGGTCGAGGGTGCGCAGGAACTCCTCCTCGCCGCCGGGGACCACGCGGCCGTCGACGAGGGCCGTCGCCGTCCCGGGGATGACGTTGATCTTGTAACCGGCGCTGAGCACCGTGGGGTTGGCGCTGTTGCGGACAGTGGGCTCGACGAGCTCAGCCGACGGGCCGAGGAGGGCGAGCACCTCGTCGATCTCGGCCGGTGTCGGGTCGGGGCCCGCGTCGTCCGCGAGCCCTGCGGGCGGTTCGACGCCGCGCACGCGGGCGAGTTCGCGGATTCCGGCGCGCACGACGGGGGTGAGCCGGAGCGGCCAGTCGTACTCGCCGATGCGGTGGACGGCCGCGGCGAGCTTGCTGACGGCGTTCTCCCCGTTGACCTTCGAGCCGTGCCCCGCTGGACCATGGGCGGTGAGCCGCAGCCAAGCCGTGCCGCGCTCACCCGCGGCCACCGGGTAGAGGCGCACGCCGCCGCCCGCGTGGAAGGTGAAGGCACCGGACTCGCTGATGCCCTGGGTACAGCCGGCGAAGAGCTCGGAGTGCTCCTCGGCGAGGAACTCCGAGCCGTAGGCTGCGCTGTCCTCCTCGTCGGCGGTGAAGGCGAGGACGATGTCCCTGCGCGGCCGCACCCCGGCGCGCGCCCAGGCGCGGGCGACGGCGAGGACCATGCCGACGTGGTTCTTCATGTCGATCGCGCCGCGCCCCCACAGGACGCCGTCGCGCACCTCGCCGGAGAAGGGCGGGACGCTCCACTCCCCCGCCTCTGCGGGGACGACGTCGAGGTGGCCGTGGACGAGGACGGCGTCGGCTCCCTGCTCGCTTCCCTCGATGCGGGTGACGACGTTGGTGCGACCCGGCGCCTTCTCCAACATCCGTGCGTCCAGGCCGGCTTCCCCGAGCCGGGCCGCGACGAACTCGGCTGCCTCCCGCTCGCTCCCCTCGCCGCCACCGTGGTTGGTGGTGTCGCAGCGGATCAGCTCGGCCGTGAACTCCACGGCCTCGTCGAGCGCGCGCTCGTCGATACGGGCGGCTTCGCCCGAGGGCGCTTCGACCTCAGCCATACTGCTCCTCCACGGCGGCGGAGACGACCGTGGTCACGGCCTTGAAGCAGCGGATCGCCTCGTACATCGAGGGGGAGGTGTAGACGACCCGGCGCTCGCCCGACTTCTCGACACCGGGGACGACCGTGGCCGCGCCGACGCAGTGCGCGGCGTCGAACTCGAGCTCCACGGTGTGGGGTTGGACGGACGGCGGGGTGCGCACGGCGAGCGCGGCGCCCTCCGCGGCGGCCGCTCGGATCGTCGACGCCGTCACCGCGGGGGTGCGGCAGACCGCGGCGTACCGCGAGACGTAGTCCTTCACGGCGGCCACGGGTGCCTGCGGTGCGTAACCCTTCGCGTCCTCGACGGCGCGGTCGTCGCCCGTGACGAGGACGACCGGCACGCCGAACTCGGCGGCGAGGAGGGAGTTGAGGTATCCCTCGCTGGCCCGGGTGCCGTCGGCCCAGACCCCCGTGACCGTGTTGGCGAGGTAGGTGTGGGCGAGGACGCCCTCCTCGCCGGCGCCCGCGTGGTAGCCGAGGAAGGCGACACCGTCGACGTCGTCGTGCTGAATGCCCTCCAGCATGCTCAGCTCCTTGTGCCGGCCCGTGAGCATCACGGCGCGGTCGTCGAGCTGTTCGAGGAGGAGGTTGCGCATCGACCAGTGGGCCTCATTCACCAGGACCTCGTCGGCGCCGGCGGCGAGGAAGCCGTCGACCGCGGCGTTCACGTCGGAGGTGAACATCGGGCGGCAGCGCTCCCACTGGGGCGTGCCCGGCAGGACGTCCGCCGGCCATGTGACGCCGGTGGCACCCTCCATGTCGGCGCTGATGAGGATCTTCATGAGAGGGACACTAGCCCCCCGTGAAACCCCGCGACACCCCTGTGGATAACTGCGCCGCAACCCGCCGCGGAGACTCCCCCGAAGCGCCCAACGCACGCCGCAGCGGCCCACTCCGCCGGCTCGGACCAAGGAACGGCGCGCGGACCGAGGCGCGTCCGGACGTGCCGTACCGGGGGCGCCTTCCGGCCCCGGTACGGCGCTCGGGCCGCCGCCTTCTCAGTCCTCGTGACCCAGTTGGAGATCGCGCTCCATCCGCCCGCCTCCCGCGACCTGAAGGACGGTCGCGACCGGCGGGTACCCGGCCGCGATGACCGTGTACTCGCCCGAGGAGAGGTCGACGAAGCGGAAGGCGCCGTCCGCTCCGGTGGTGGCCGTGTCGACGACGTTGCCCGCGGCATCGAGGAGGGTCACCCTCGCGTCCTCCACGGGACGGCCGCCGGTGGCGCGGACGGTGCCGCGGAGCACGGCGCCGCCGGCGAGCTCGATGTCCTGCCGCGTCTCCCTCGACGCCTGCACCGAGACCGGCAGCGCGGCGGGGCGGTGGACGGGTGCGCTCGCCGCGAGGGTGTACTCGCCCGCGACCAACTCCGTGATCACGTAGCTTCCTTCGCGCCCGCTCCGTGTGGAGGCCACGACCTCCCCCCGCACGTCGGTGAGGGTGACGGTGGCGTCCTGCACCGGCTGCCCGTCGGCGGTGAGCACCGCCCCGGCCAGACGCCCCGCACCGCCGAGGACGACGTCCACTTCGACGGGCCGCTCCCCCACAGAGACGCTCACCGCGCGCGGCTGGTGGCCGCCGGCCGACGCGATGAGGACGTAGGCGCCGCCGCCCGGTGTGCTCAGCGCGTAACGGCCGTCCTCGCCCGTGGCGCCGCGACCCACCTGGCGCCCCGCCGTGTCGACGAGGGTGAGCGCCGCGCGGGGCACGCCCGTCCCGTCGTGGTGCCTGACGCTCCCGCAGACGGGGACGCCCGAGCCGTTGTGCGCGGCTGGCTCCGGTGGCGCCGCGGGCTGTTCGGACGTGCGGGCCGCGGGGACGGAAACATTCTGGGACACGAGGGGCTTCTCCTTCAGGAAGCAGGCGAGCAGGAGACCGAGCACCAGCACGGGCACGAGGTAGAGGAAGATGCGCGGCATCGCTTCCGCATACGCCGAGACGTACGCCTCCCTGAGCGCGCTCGGGAGCCCGTGCACCAACTCCGGTGTGAGCGAGCCCGGATCGGGGAGGTCGGTACGGCGGTCGGAGGGCAGCTCCCACTCCAGCGCGTCGGTGAGCCGCTGCGCGAAGAGGGTGCCGAAGATCGCGGCCCCGACGCTGCCCCCGATCTGGCGAAAGTAGTTGTGCGCACTGGTGGCGGTGCCGAGTTGCGACGCCGGGACGCTGTTCTGCACCGCGAGGATGAGGACCGGCAGGACGAACCCGACGCCGAGTCCGAGGATGCCCATCCAGAGGCTGTAGACCTCGCGCGTCGTGCCGGAGTCGAGGCGGGAGAGGAGCCACATGCCCTCCGCCGAGAGCAGGCAGCCGAGGACGGGGAAGACGCGGTAGTGCCCCGTGCGGGAGATCAACTGGCCGGAGAGCGCGGAGGCGAGGACGACGCCGCCCATCAGCGGCAGCATCAGGAGCCCCGACTCGGTGGCGGTGACGCCCTCCACCATCTGGAGAAAGGTCGGAAGATAACTCGCGGCGCCGAAGAGGGCGACCCCGACGGCCGCGCCGACGAGCCCCGTGAGGTTGAAGACCGAGTTCCGGAAGAGCCGCAGCGGCAGGATCGGCTCCCTCGACCGGTGTTCGACGAGGACGAAAAGCGCCCCGCTCACCGCAGCTCCGCCTCCGAGACCGAGGATCACGCGGTCGTCCCACGCGTACTCCGTCCCGCCCCAAGTGGTCAGGAGGACGAGACAGGTGGAGAAGGAGGCGAGCAGGAGGGTGCCGAGGACGTCGAGCCGGGGGCGCCCGCCGGGCGGCGGGAGCTTCAGCACGACGGCCGTCACCAGGAAGGTGAGCGCTCCGAGGGGGACGTTGAAGTAGAAGCACCAGCGCCAGGAGAACTCGTCCGTGAGCCAGCCGCCGAGCAGCGGGCCTGCGACCGAACTGAGGCCGAAAGCACCGGTGATGAGGCCCATGTAGCGAGCACGCCTGGGGGGCGGCACGATGTCGGCGATGATCGCCTGGACGCCGATCATCAGGCCGCCCGCACCGACCCCCTGTACCGCGCGGAAGAGGATCAGCCAGTCCATCGAGGGCGACCAGCCCGCGAGCGCGGAGCCCGCGACGAAGACCACGATCGCGAACTGGAAGACGCCCTTGCGGCCGAGCAGGTCGCCGAGCTTGCCGTAGACGGGCAGGACGATCGTGGAGGCGAGGAGGAAGGCGGTGACGACCCAGGACATCTTGTCGAGGCCGTGGAGTTCGCCGACGATTTTGGGCAGCGCCGTCGCCACGATGGTCTGCTCCATCGCGGCGAGGAGCATCGCGAGCATGAGCCCCAGGAACGCCAGACGCACCCGCCGGAGGCTGAGCCCGGCGGGAGAGCCGGACTCCTCCGGACCGCCGCCGTCCGTCGGCGGCCGCGCGGCGACGGCCACGCCTTCGAACGCCTCCGGCCGCTCCTCGAAGAGCGAAGGCCCTCCCGCCTCGACCCGCGCCGGTGGTTCGGCCGGAAGGCCGGGACCGGGCCCGGGCTTCGGCACGTATGCCGTGGGCTGCTCGACCTCGGCCGGACGCGCCGGCCATGGCCCGACCGTGGCGGCACGCACCACCGGCGGCGCGTCACCGTGCGTCCGCCCCCGGTCGGCGTGCTCTTCGGCTCGGCTCGGCTGCTCCGGAAACTCCAGGCTCACTTCGACCGAGGCAGGCACCGCTGCGTCTTCGCCCTTGAGGGTCGCCCCGCCCATCCCACTCCCCTGTCCGTGGTTCAGGGGAGTATTTCTCGCATCGCGCGATATCGACGGCAAGTCCGACAAGCGCGGTCCGACGCCGACCAACTCCGTTGTCGCGAGCGTCTTTTCGGAGGTCACCCGCGTTCGCCGAGATGCCTCACCGCACGGCGCCGCACACATACCGGCCGGGAGAACCACCCGAAACGGTGAGCCGGCGCCCGATGCTGACGCGCCCTGCCGGCACCCCGGAAAGCGCCCGCACCGCCCAACGAGCGGTGCGGGCAGGCGCGTTCGGGGGCGCCGGGCTCCGGGCTACCCGCGCATGCGCGCGGCGAGCCGGTCGAGGATATCGCCGTAGATCCGGTTGAGGCCCTTGGGCGCGAAGGTCCGCTCGAAGAAGCCGCCGACGCCGCCGGCGCCGTTCCAGACGGTGTTCGCCGTGACGCGCGAAATGCCCTCCGCGGTCCCCGGCGTGACCCGCCAGGTGGTGACCATCGTGGAGTTGCGGTCGGTCTCGACGAGTTCGCCCTCGGTCGGCTCGGTCACGTCGAGCAGGCAGTCGCGGACGCGCTTGCTCGTCGCCTGGAGCTTCCAGTGGACGAGCGTGCCGGCGCCCTCGCCGCCCTCGCGCACCTCGTACTCGCTGAAGTGCCCGGGCAGCAGCTCGGGCCTGGTGGTGCGGTAGTCGGCGAGGGCCGCGAAGACCTCGTCGGGCGCGCCGGGGACCTCCTGCTGCGTCGTCGCCTCGACCTGCGCCATGTTGCCTCCTCGGGCGGCGGGCGCACGCGCCTCGCCGCCGGTGCCTGGGTGCCAGTGGAATGCGGTGGCCAGCCAACCACCGGCATCCGCGCACACAAAATCCGGGTTGACAGCACCCCATGGGAACGGTTGTTCTATTAATCGTACGCGACGGACCGACAGGCAGGGAGGCAGCGATGCGCTGGGACGCACTCAGCGGGGAGGACCCGGCGAACCCGGCCCTCTTCAGCACAGACGCGGTGACCACGAGGAAGTTCGATACGCCCGAGTTCCGCGGCATCACCTTCCACGAGATCCGGGCCCGATCGATCCTCAACCGCGTACCCGGCGCCTCCCGGATGCCGTTCGAATGGACGGTCAACCCCTACCGCGGCTGCTCGCACGCGTGCGTCTACTGCTTCGCACGGAAGACGCACAGCTACCTCGACCTCGACACCGGCGCCGACTTCGACTCGCAGATCGTCGTGAAGACCAACGCGCCCGAACTCCTCCGCCGGGAGCTGGGCTCGTCCCGCTGGCGGGGCGAGCACGTCGCGATGGGGACCAACGTCGACTGCTACCAGAGGGCGGAGGGGCGATACCGGTTGATGCCGGGCATCTTGACCGCCCTGCGCGACCACGCCAACCCGTTCAGCATCCTCACCAAGGGCACCCTGATCCTCCGCGACCTGGAGCTGCTGCGGTCCGCCTCGGCAGTGGCCGACGTGGGCGTCTCCGTCTCCGTCGGCTTCACCGACGAGGAGCTCTGGCGCTCCGTCGAGCCGGGCACCCCGGCACCGGAGCGCAGGCTCGACGTCGTCCGCACGCTCAGCGAGCACGGCATCCCCTGCGGCGTGCTGATGGCCCCCGTCATCCCGTTCCTCGGCGACTCCCCCGCCCAACTCCGCACGACCGTACGGGCGATCGCTGCCGCGGGCGCGACCTCCGTGACCCCCCTCACGCTCCATCTGCGCCCCGGAGCACGCGAGTGGTACCTCGCCTGGCTCGCGCGCAACCACCCGTACCTCGTCCACCACTACGAGGCCCTCTACGCCGACGGCGCCTACGCGCCGAAGTGGTACCAGCGACGCATCACCCGCCAAGTGCACGAGCTCGCAGCCGAGTACGGCATCGGTCCCACCGGCCCCGGCACGGCCCGCCGGATCGCCCCCGAAGCGGCCGACCGCGCCCCGGCGCCCACCCAACTGTCGCTGCTGTGAGAGCGGCGCCGGATCCGCGTCGCCAAGAACCGTCGACGGCCGACTCCCGGCCGGAGCCCGGCAGCACGGGCACACAGTGGTCCGTCGAGTGGCGCGAGTGCCGAGAGCGGGCCTCGCCCCCGCAACGCCCCGAGCGGGAACGACAGTCGGCAGAGAGGGGAGCGTCAGGACCCTCCCGCTGCCGCACCTCCGACTGGAGGACCGGCGACCGGGACGGAACACGCGCAACGGTCCGCCCGACCCGAACGTCCGGCAATGTCCATCGGGAAGGCCGAGCCGGACGGCCTGCTCGGCAAGGTCGCCATCGCGGTGTGGACCCCACCGACCGTCCGGAGCGCGCGGCCCCCGCGGACTCTCCGACGCGCCCGCCTCCCCAAGGGACACGCTGCACCAGATCCGCGTCGGCACGTCCGGAGGCCCGCGCCCACCCGGGGCGCTCAGTCCACGGGATCGGTCCTGGGAGCACTGTCGTCGTTCCCTCTGCGCACCGTGCGCAGACTGCGGGCAGGCGTCCAGATCCGGAAGACGATCTCCTCGCCCTCGATCGTGGTCCGCACCACCTCGCGCACGTCGGCGCGGAAGAGGTGGAACTTCTCGGGGACGGTGCCCTCCGGCATCGCGGCGGCGTACCGCGAGAGTTGCGCGCCGTCGGTGATCTCGACGGCGCGGCCCGAGACGCGTACGTCGCCGCCGTCCATGTCACCGGTGGCGCCGGGGTTGGCGTGGAGACCGAAGCGGGAGTCGCGGCGCAGGTCGAGGGCCTTGCGTGAGGAGGGCATCATGCCGAGGTACAGCTCGCCGTCGCGGAAGTCCGCCTCCAAGCCCGTGAGACGGGGTGCGCCGTCGGCCCGCAGGGTGCCGAGGACGTGGTGCCGGTAGGCGCCGAAGCGCTCGCGCACGCCCCGCGCGAACTCCGGTGCCGCCCGCTCGACTTCGCCCCACGGAACGTTCTCTTGTCGTTTCGGCTCGTTCATGGACGCCATCCTCGCGGCCATACCCGACATCCTCTGTCCGGTATGGCCACGCGCCGCCGGACGCACGAGGCCGCCGGCGTACGGGCGCACCCAACGGGGTTGCGGCGCGGACGCGTCGGCGACGGCTGCGCTGCGTGACGACCCGCGCGCTCCCCCGACCCGGGGGCGGTCGACCGGAGCGTACGACCGGCCTCACACCGGGCAGCCGCCTCCGGGTCGGTCAGGAGCGTGAGGAGACGTACGGAATTCGTGCGAGCGCCGCCTGCGCCGACGGTGTGAGCCGGTGGTGCTCGGTGGCGGCGTCGAGGACGGCGGCCGCCCGCCTGTCCCCGAGCGCGCCGAGCCCCTGCACGCACGCCTCCGCTATCGGCCAGTAGTGCAGGGGGCCGATGAGCAACCGCTGGAGCACGTTGATGAGCGTGGGCACGGACTCCGGGGCGCGGAGCGCGGTGAGCAGCCGGACGGGGTAGAGCGCGTACGCGGTGCGCAGTTCGTTGGTGGCGAGCGCTGCGGCCGCCCGCGCCGTCCGCGGATCCCGGAGCCGCTCCAGGGCCTGCGCGGCGGTGGCGCAGCAGACCGGGTCGCGGTAATTGAGCAGGAAGATCAGCGTCTCGAACGCACGCCTGTCCCCTGCGCTGCCCAGCGCGAAGGCCGCTATCTCCCGTGCCCACAGCGGCCGTTGGGGCTCGGTGAGCACCGCCGCGAGCTGGTCTCTCGCCTCCGGGCTGCGCTGCCGTGCCAGCGTCACCAGCCGTGCGTACTCGACCGGTTCGGCCTCCGGCCTCACCCGATCGATCAACGATCGGAACGCCTCGCCCACTGCCGCCTCCCCCACCGTGCTTCGTCCCACAGCCATGGGGCTGCTTCTACCCCTGGCACTCTGGTTACCCACGAGTTAAGGTGCTCAACAGAGCGGCACCCCCGCTCAGGCGGTTTGGTGACGCAGCCGCCTGAGAGTGCAGTCGGTTCGGCGGGGGCCCGGTTCCGTGGCGGTGAACCGACCACGGTTCCAGGAAAGCACGTTCCTGCGTGATCCGACCCCGGGACAGGTCGGATCGCGGACACGGTCCTACGGCGACGCCGCCGGCAACCGTGTCGCTTTCCACCGGACTCTCCACCCATCCGAGCACCACCGGATATCGCCCACCTTTCTCCTTCCCCCCGGCGGCCCTCTTCGCACCGCCGGCAGGCGACCGCCTTGCCGCGCACGGAGGGCCCAACGGGGCAGCGCCGCCCGCACGTTGGACGGCTCGACGGCGGAGACGGGGCCGGGCACGCCACAGCACCCTCGTCAGACGTCACCCTCTGGAGTCCCAAGATGGATCGTCCCCCTCTGCAGACCATCGCCGTCGTCGGCCTCGGCACCATGGGCACCGGCATCTCCGACATTCTCGCCCGTGCGGGGCGCGAGGTCATCGGTATCGACACCAGCGAATCGGCGGCGCGCCGTGCGCTGCGGTCGCTGGAGAACTCGACGGCTCGCACCGTCGCGGCGGGCCGGATGAGCGAGGACGAACGCCGCGGCGTCCTCGCGCGTTTCCGCACCTTCCCCGACCTGCGTGCCGCCGCCGAGGCCGAGTTGGTGATCGAGGTGGTGCCCGAGGAGTACGACACCAAGTGCCGCGTCTTCGCCGAGCTCGACACCCTGGTCAAGCCGGAGACGATCCTCGCCACGGGCACCAACGCGCTCTCGGTCACGCGTCTCGCCGCCGACACCGACCGGCCCGAACGCGTCCTGGGCCTGCACTTCTTCAACCCGGCTCCGGCGATGAAGCTCGTCGAGGTGGTCTCGTCCGTGCTGACGGCGCCGCAGGCCGTGGCGGCCGTGACCCGGCTCGCCGAGGAGCTCGGCAAGTCGCCGATCTCGGTGGGCGATCGGCCCGGATTCGTCGCGGACGGCCTCCTCTTCGGCTACCTCAACCAGGCGGCCGCCATGTACGAGTCGAAGTACGCGACGCGCGAGGACATCGACGCCGCGATGCGCCTCGGCTGCGGACTGCCGATGGGCCCGCTCGCACTCCTCGACCTCATCGGCGTCGACACGGCGCGTACGGTGCTCGACGCACTCCACGCGGAGTCCGGCGACCGGCTCCACGCGCCGGCGCCCGTCCTCGGCCAGCTGAGCGACGCGGGGCTCACGGGCCGCAAGGCCGGACGCGGCTTCTACACCTACGACTCCCCCGGCGGCGCCGAGTTGGTCCCCGACGGGCAGACGCCCGACAAGGACGCGGCGGCGACCGCGGGGAGGCCCGTGGCACGCGTCGGCGTCGCCGGTTCCGGGACGATGGCGTCCGGCATCGCGGAGGTCTTCGCGCGCGCCGGGTTCGCCACCGTCCTCGCCGCCCGCAGCGAGGAGAAGGCCGAAGCGGCGAAGGCCGCCGTCGCCGCCTCGTGCGAACGGGCCGTGCGCAAGGGCAGGATGAGCCCGGCGGAGCGCGACGCGGCGCTGGACCGCGTCACTCCGGCCGGCTCCTGGGAGTCGCTAGCGGAAGCGGACCTCGTGGTCGAGGCGGTCGCCGAGGACCTCGACGTCAAGCGGACGCTCTTCGCCCGGCTCGACGGCGTCTGCAAGGAAGGCGCCGTCCTCGCGACGACGACCTCCTCGCTCCCCGTCGTCGCCTGCGCCCGCGCCACGGGCCGGCCGCGGGACGTCGTGGGTATGCACTTCTTCAACCCCGCGCCGGCGATGCAACTCGTCGAGGTGGTGCGGACCGTGCTCACGGGCGACGAGGCGCACGCGACCGTCCGCGAGGTCTGTGCACGCCTCGGCAAGCACCCGGTCGACTGCCGGGACCGCGCCGGCTTCATCGTCAACGCCCTGCTCTTCCCCTATCTCAACAATGCGGTGAAGATGGTCCAGGACCACTACGCCTCGCTCGACGAGATCGACGCCGCGATGAAACTCGGCGGCGGGTACCCGATGGGACCCTTCGAACTCCTCGACGTCGTGGGCCTCGACGTCTCGCTCGCCATCGAGCAGGTGCTCCACCGCGAGTTCCGGGACCCGGGCCTGCAGCCGGCGCCGCTCCTCGAACACCTGGTGGCCGCCGGGTGCCTCGGACGGAAGACGGGACGCGGGTTCCGCGAGTACGCACGCCGGTGACGCCGCCTCCGCGGCCGGACCGTTGGGGCGGACTGCTGGAGCCTTCCGACTGTCCGCCCGCCGAGGCCGTCACGGCGTGTAGCGTTCGCTGCATGCCAGAGTCCTCGAAGACCTCCAGATCACCCGCGCCGAGAACGGTCGCCGCGGCCTCGCAACGCCTCAAGGTCCGCCGCGAACTGGCCGCTGCGGCAATGGAGTTGTTCGCCACGAAGGGGTACGAGGAGACGACGGTCGACGAGATCGCCTCCGCCGCGGGCGTCGCCAGGCGGACGTTCTTCCGGCACTACCGCTCCAAGGAAGAGGCGATCTTCGCCGACCACGACGAGACCCTCGTCCGCGCCCAGGCGGTACTGGAGGCGGCCCCTCCGCACGAGAACCCGCTCGACACCGTCTGCCGTGGGATCAAAGAGGTGATGCGCATGTACGCCTCCTCGCCGCAGGGCAGCGTCGAGCGGTACAAGCTCACCCGCGAGGTGCCGGCGCTGCGGGAGGCGGAGATCGCCTCGGTCGCGCGGTACGAACGCCTCTTCACCCGCTATCTGCTGGGGCACTTCGACGAGAAGCAGCACGAGGGCGGCGGCGACCTCGACGAGCCGCTCCTCGCCGAGGTGGCCGCCTCGGCCGTCGTCACCGCCCACAACCACGTGCTGCGGCGCTGGCTGCGCAGCGGCGGAGTCGGCGACGTCGAGGCGCAGTTGGACAAGGCGTTCGCGGTGGTGCGCCGCACCTTCGGCACCGGGTTCGGCGCCAACCGCGCGGTGGAGGCGACGCGTACGCCGGTGCCGGGCGAGGAGAGCGAGGTGCTCGTCACGGTGGCCCGTACCGACGCACCGCTCACCGAGATCATGGGCAGCATCGAGGAGGCCCTCCGCAACCGCTGAACCGCGAGGCGACACGAGGGCGCACGAGGAGGGGCGGCCGCCACCGGGCGGCCGCCCCTCCTCGTGCGCGCAACCCCGTGGCCGGCGCGAGGGATTGGCGCCGTCGGGCCCTGGTGGGCGTGAGAGCCATGCCACTTCAAAAGTCTGGCACTGCGTGCCGCACGCCTCGGTTGCGCGATGATCGATCACAGAATCGGTCAGACCCACTTAAATCGCAGCCGAGCGCGCTCACTTGAAATGGAAGCCCACCACTTGAGGGCGGTTACTCACGGGAAACATCTTGTGCGGTGGCACTCGGTGTCATACGTTGAGTGCAGTTCGGGCGACGTCCCAGCGGTTCACCCCGCGCTGCCCGCACGCCTGCGTCACAGGCACGGCTCCGCGCACACCCGCGCGGGACCGGCACGTATCACCCGCCGAACCGACGGCTCTGCCTCAGCACCGACGCCCCCCAGGCGTCCCCTCATCCGCGCATCGCCGGAGGCAACACCGTGAACCAGATACTCGATGCGATCCTCGCGTCCGACACGCCCGCAGCCGACTTCGCGCAGCTGCCGCTCCCCGACTCCTACCGCGCCGTCACCGTCCACAAGGACGACGCCGGCATGTTCGAGGGCCAGGAGAGCCGGGACAAGGACCCTCGCAAGTCACTCCACCTCGACGAGGTGGCGGTCCCCGAACTCGGCCCGGGCGAGGCGCTGGTGGCCGTGATGGCCTCCTCGGTCAACTACAACTCCGTCTGGACGTCCCTCTTCGAACCGCTGCCGACCTTCGGTTTCCTGGAGCGGTACGGGCGCCTCTCGCCCCTCGCCAAGCGGCACGACCTCCCCTACCACGTCATCGGCTCCGACCTCGCGGGCGTGGTGCTGCGCACCGGCGCCGGCGTCAACTCCTGGAAGCCGGGCGACGAGGTCGTCGCGCACTGCCTGTCGGTGGAGCTGGAGTCGGCGGACGGGCACGACGACACGATGCTCGACCCGGAGCAGCGGATCTGGGGGTTCGAGACCAACTTCGGCGGGCTCGCCGAGATCGCGCTGGTGAAGTCGAACCAGCTCATGCCGAAGCCCGACCACCTGAGCTGGGAGGAGGCCGCCTCACCCGGGCTCGTCAACTCCACGGCCTACCGGCAGCTCGTCTCCCGCAACGGGGCCGGCATGAAGCAGGGCGACAACGTCCTGATCTGGGGCGCGAGCGGCGGACTCGGCTCCTACGCCACGCAGTTCGCGCTCGCCGGCGGGGCCAACCCGATCTGCGTCGTCTCCAGCGAGCAGAAGGCCGAGATCTGCCGGCGGATGGGCGCCGACGCGATCATCGACCGGAACGCCGAGGGCTACCGGTTCTGGAAGGACGAGCACGAGCAGGACCCCGGGGAGTGGAAGCGGTTCGGCAAGCGCATCCGCGAACTCACCGGCGGCGAGGACGTCGACATCGTCTTCGAGCACCCGGGGCGCGAGACCTTCGGCGCGAGCGTCTACGTCACCCGCAAGGGCGGCACGATCGTGACCTGTGCGTCCACCTCGGGGTACCAGCACACCTACGACAACCGCTACCTGTGGATGTCGCTGAAGCGTATCGTCGGCTCGCACTTCGCCAACTACCGCGAGGCGTGGGAGGCGAACCGCCTCATCGCCAAGGGCAAGATCCACCCGACCCTCTCCAGGACGTACTCGCTCGAGGAGACCGGCCAGGCCGCCTACGACGTCCACCGCAACCTGCACCAGGGCAAGGTCGGCGTCCTCGCCCTCGCGCCCGAGGAGGGCCTCGGCGTCCGCGACCAGGAGAAGCGGCGGAAGCACCTCGACGCGATCAACCGGTTCCGCGATGTCTGAGACGCCCTCCGTCGAAACCGCGAGCTCCGCACGTCCCGCCAGGTCACGCGCCTGGCTGATGCGTACCTACGCGGGCCACTCCACGGCCGAAGCGTCCAACCGCCTCTACCGCCGCAACCTCGCCAAGGGCCAGACGGGCCTCTCGGTCGCCTTCGACCTGCCGACGCAGACCGGTTACGACCCCGACCACGTCCTCGCACGCGGCGAGGTCGGCCGGGTCGGCGTCCCCGTCTCCCACCTCGGCGACATGCGGCGGCTCTTCGAGGAGATCCCGCTGGAGCGGATGAACACCTCGATGACGATCAACGCCACGGCGATGTGGCTGCTCGCGCTCTACCAGGTCGTCGCCGAGGAACAGGGCGCCGACGTCTCGCAGTTGCAGGGCACGACGCAGAACGACATCGTCAAGGAGTACCTCTCCCGAGGGACGCACGTCTTCCCGCCAGGACCCTCGCTGCGGCTGACGACCGACATGATCGCCTACACGGTCAACCACATCCCGAAGTGGAACCCGATCAACATCTGCAGCTACCACCTCCAGGAGGCGGGCGCGACGCCGGTCCAGGAGATCGCGTACGCGATCTCCACCGCCGTCGCGGTGCTCGACGCGGTCCGCGACTCCGGGCAGGTGCCCGCCGAGCGGATGGGCGACGTCGTCGCGCGGATCTCCTTCTTCGTCAACGCGGGCGTCCGCTTCGTCGAGGAGATGTGCAAGATGCGGGCTTTCACCGAGATCTGGGACCGGATCACGCGTGAGCGGTACGGCATCGAGAACCCGAAGCAGCGCAGGTTCCGCTACGGCGTGCAGGTCAACTCGCTCGGGCTCACCGAGGCACAGCCGGAGAACAACGTGCAGCGGATCGTGCTGGAGATGCTCGCGGTGACGCTCTCCAAGGACGCCCGCGCCCGTGCCGTGCAACTCCCGGCGTGGAACGAGGCGTTGGGCCTGCCCCGCCCCTGGGACCAGCAGTGGTCGCTCCGTATCCAGCAGGTGCTCGCGCACGAGAGCGACCTGCTGGAGTACGAGGACCTCTTCGCCGGGTCGCACGTCGTCGAGGCGAAGGTCGCCGAGCTGGTGGCGGCGAGCGAGGCGGAGCGGGAGCGGATCGAGGAGATGGGGGGCGTCATGGCCGCCGTCGAGTCGGGCTACCTCAAGTCGCAGCTCGTCTCCTCGCACGCCGGGCGCAGGGCGCGGATCGAGTCGGGCGAGGAGATGATCGTCGGCGTCAACTGCTTCGAGGCGACCGAACCGAGCCCGCTCACCGCCGACTTGGACACCGCCGTGCACACCGCGGACCCGACCGTCGAGGCGCAGCTCGTCGACGCGGTGCAGGAGTGGCGCACCACGCGCGACGGACCGTACTGCCATCCCCGCGCGGCACAGGCGCTCCGGCTGCTCAAGGAGGCGGCGGCGAGCGACGCCAACCTGATGGAGGCGACGCTGACCTGCGCACGCGCCGGCGTCACCACAGGGGAGTGGTCGGAGGCGCTGCGCGAGGTCTTCGGCGAGTTCCGCGCACCGACCGGCGTGAGCAGCGCCCCCGTCGCCGTGCCGGCCGAGGCGGGCTCGTCCCTCGCCGAGGTGCGGCGCCGCGTCGAGGTGACGGCGAAGGAACTCGGCGTGGGCAAGTTGCGCCTGCTCGTGGGGAAGCCCGGGCTCGACGGGCACAGCAACGGCGCCGAGCAGATCGCCGTCCGCGCGCGGGACGCCGGGTTCGAAGTCGTCTACCAGGGCATCAGACTCACGCCCGAGCAGATCGTCACGGCGGCCGTCGCCGAGGACGTGCACTGCGTCGGCCTCTCCATCCTGTCGGGATCGCACGCCGCACTCGTCCCCGACGTACTGGAGCGGCTGCGTGACGCGGGAGGCGACCCGGACGGGCCGCCGGGCGGCACCGAGGTGCCGATCCCCGTCATCGTCGGCGGAATCATCCCCTCCGCCGACGCCGAAGCCCTGCGGGAGGCCGGCGTATCGGCCGTCTTCACCCCGAAGGACTTCGGAATCACGGAGATCATCGGCCGTATCGTCGACGAGATCCGCACAGCGAACAAGCTCGACCCCGTGGAGGTCCCCGCATGACCGCGCAACCCTCGCCCGGCACCTCGCAGGACGCGGCCCGGCTGCGCCCGAGGCGCTCCTGCATGGCCGTTCCCGGCAGCAACCCGCGCTTCCTGGAGAAGGCCCAGGAGCTCCCGGCCGACCAGGTCTTCCTCGACCTGGAGGACGCCTGCGCCCCGCTCGCCAAGCCGGAGGCGCGCCACACCATCGTCAAGTACCTCAACAAGGGCGACTGGAGCGGCAAGACCCGCGTCGTGCGGGTCAACGACTGGACCACGGAGTGGACTTACCGCGACGTGACCACCGTCGTCGAGGGCGCAGGCGCCAACCTCGACTGCCTCATGCTCCCGAAGGTGCAGGACGCGGGGCAGATCCACGCACTCGATCTGCTGCTCACCCAGATCGAGAAGACCATGGGGTACGAGGTCGGCCGCATCGGCATCGAGGCGCAGATCGAGAACGCACGCGGCCTCGTCAACGTCGACGAGATCGCCGGCGCCTCCCCGCGCCTGGAGACGATCGTCTTCGGCCCCGCCGACTTCATGGCGTCGATCAACATGAAGACCCTCGTCGTCGGCGAGCAGCCGCCCGGCTACCCCGCGGACGCCTATCACTACATCCTGATGCGCATCCTGATGGCCGCCCGCACCCACGACCTCCAGGCGATCGACGGCCCCTACCTCCAGATCCGCGACGTCGACGGCTTCCGCGAGGTCGCGGGACGCTCCGCCGCGCTCGGCTTCGACGGCAAGTGGGTCCTCCACCCGGGTCAGGTGGACGCAGCGAACGAGGTCTACTCGCCCTCCCAGGAGGACTACGACCACGCCGAGTTGATCCTCGACGCCTACGCCCACTGCACCTCCGAGGCCGGCGGGAAGAAGGGCTCGGCGATGCTCGGCGACGAGATGATCGACGAGGCGAGCCGCAAGATGGCGCTCGTGGTCTCCGGCAAGGGCCGCGCCGCCGGCATGCGGCGCACCACCTCCTTCCAGCCTCCGGAGGCGTGAGATGCAGTTCGGACGCACCTTCGAGGAGTTCCGGGTCGGCGACGTCTACAAGCACTGGCCCGGCAAGACCGTCACCGAGTACGACGACCACCTCTTCTGCCTGTTGACGATGAACCACCACCCGCTCCACATGGACGCCAACTACGCGGAGCGGACGACCGACTTCGGGAAGAACGTCGTCGTCGGCAACTACGTCTACTCGCTGCTGCTCGGCATGTCCGTGCCGGACGTCTCGGGCAAGGCGATCGCCAACCTGGAGGTGGAGTCGCTCAGGCACGTAGCACCCACCTTCCACGGGGACACGGTCTACGGGCAGACGGAGGTGCTCGACAAGACGCCGTCGAGGTCGAAGAGCGACCGCGGGATCGTCCACGTCGAGACGAAGGGCCTCAACCAGGACGGCACCGTCGTCTGCGTCTTCCGCCGCAAGGTGATGGTGCCGACGCAGGCGTACCTCGAGGAGCGCGCCGCCGTCGGCGACTCCGGCGACGGCGAGCAGCCAGGGCGTCCCGAGCCGGCACGGAAGGGGAAGTGAGATGGGCAGGCTCGCCAGGACCGAAGGGCTCACGGAGATCCAGCGGGAGATCGTCGAAACGGTACGGGGATTCGTCGACAAGGAGATCCTCCCCGTCGCGACGGAGCTGGAGCACAGGGACGAGTACCCGACCGAGATCGTCGAAGGGCTCAAGGAGCTCGGCCTCTTCGGGCTGATGATCCCCGAGGAGTACGGCGGGCTCGGGGAGTCGCTCCTCACCTACGCGCTCTGCGTCGAGGAGATAGCCCGCGGCTGGATGAGCGTCTCGGGCATCGTCAACACGCACTTCATCGTGGCGTACATGCTCAAGCAGCACGGTACGCAGGAGCAGCGGGACCACTTCCTCCCGCGGATGGCGACGGGCGAGGTGCGCGGCGCCTTCTCGATGTCCGAGCCGGGGCTCGGCTCCGACGTCTCCGCGATCGCCTCCAAGGGGGTGCGCGACGGCGACGAGTTCGTCCTCCGCGGGCAGAAGATGTGGCTCACCAACGGCGGCTCCTCGACGCTCGTCGCCGTCCTCTGCCGGACGGACGAGGGGCACCCGGAGGGGACGGCCCCGCACAGGTCCATGACGACGTTCCTCGTGGAGAAGGAGCCGGGCTTCGGCGAGGTGCGGCCGGGCCTCACCGTCCCCGGAAAGATCGAGAAGATGGGGTACAAGGGCGTCGACACGACCGAACTCCTCATGGACGGCGTGCGCGTGCCGGCCGATCGCGTCCTCGGCGGGACGACGGGGCGCGGCTTCTACCAGATGATGGACGGCGTCGAGGTCGGCAGGGTGAACGTCGCCGCGCGTGGATGCGGCGTCGCACAGCGGGCGTTCGAGCTCGGCATCGACTACGCGCAGCAGCGCGAGACGTTCGGGAAGCCGATCGCACGCCACCAGGCCATCCAGTTCAAACTGGCCGAGATGGGCACCAAGGTCGAGGCCGCGCACGCGCTGATGGTCGGCGCAGCAAGGAAAAAGGACTCGGGCGAGCGGAACGACCTGGAGGCGGGGATGGCCAAATACCTCGCCTCCGAGTACTGCAAGGAGGTCGTCGAGGACTCCTTCCGCATCCACGGCGGCTACGGTTTCTCCAAGGAGTACGAGATCGAGCGCCTCTACCGCGAGGCACCGATGCTCCTGATCGGTGAAGGAACCGCCGAGATCCAGAAAATGATCGTGGGCCGCCGCCTCCTCGAGGAGTACCGGGCGCAAGGCTGAATTGTGCGGTTCGGGGCGTTTTTCGGGGGCCGACGTTCGCCCCCGTGAGACGCTCCGGACCACGCCGGGACACTGACTGGCGCTCTGGCTTGCCCAGTTGCCGTCAGAAACCGATAGCATCCCGGAAAGCCGCCGTCCCCCGAGAAGTTGCGGCTCCCTCCGCTACGAAGGTCATCCATGCCCCACAGCCCCTACTCCGCATCCTCTGGTCGTCTCCGTCTCGCGCGCGGAGCGTCGCCGTGGCTTCTGCCGACGGCCGCCACCGCCGCACTCAGCCTGGCTCGCGCCGGCCGCTCCCGGCGGGCCGCCGCGGTGGCCGTGCCGGCCACCGCGCTCACCGCGGGGATGCTGTGGTTCTTCCGCGACCCCGAGCGCGAGATCGCTCAGGGGCGGGTGCTGTCTCCTGCCGACGGCGTGGTGCAGAGCATCATGCCGTGGCACGACGGGCGCACTCGCGTCGCGATCTTCATGAGCCCGCTCAACGTCCACGTCAACCGGGCGCCGCTCGCCGGCGAGGTGGTGTCGGTTGAGCACGTTCCGGGTGGGTTCGTCCCCGCCTTCAACAAGGAGAGCGAGCACAACGAACGCGTTGTGTGGCACTTTGGAACGGAGCTCGGCGACATCGAGATGGTCCAGATCGCCGGCACCGTCGCCCGACGCATCGTGCCGTACGTGGGAACGGGTGCCAAGGTCGAACAAGGCGAGCGCGTGGGCCTCATCCGCTTCGGCTCCCGGGTCGACGTCTATCTGCCCGAGGGACTCGAAGCCGCCGTCGAGGTCGGCCAGGCCACGACAGCGGGGGTGACTCGCCTTGACCGTGATTGATCCCGATACCCGGGCCTCCTGGGTCCCCGAGGCCCCGGAGGACGACGAAGCCGACGACATGCCGCTCTCCACGCGGCTGTCGATAGCGGACACCCTGACGCTCGGCAACGCCACGTGCGGCTTCATGGCCGTCTACTTCACCACCACCGGCGTCCTCATCCCCCACCTCACCGGCAGCGAGGACGGCGGGATGGCGCGGCACAGCGCGGCGACCGTGGTGGTGCTGATGCTCCTCGCCTCGGTCTTCGACCTCTTCGACGGCCTCGTCGCGCGGAAGCTGCGCAGCTCCGCGATGGGCGCCGAGCTCGACAACCTCTCGGACCTGATCAGCTTCGGGCTCGCGCCCGCGTACTTCGTCGTGGTCTGGGGGATGGTGGCCAACGACGCGCACCAGCGCGTTTCGGTGGTGGCCGCCGTCATCGTGCTGTTGGCGGTGGTGCTGCGGCTTGCGCGGTTCTCGTGCGTGCCGATACGGGACGGCGTCTTCCAGGGGATGCCGGGTCCGTTCGGTGCGCTCACCGTGATCTCGATCGTGCTCCTCGAACTCCCCTTCCTGCCCACGCTCCTGGCGATCTTCGGCGTCGCCTGGCTGATGGTGAGCCGGGTCGAGTACCCCAAGCCGCGGGGGCGCCTCGCGGTGGCGATGCTCGGCTGGATCATCGCCAGCATGGGGCTGCTCGCCGCGTGGGCGTTCGACGCACCCGGCGGCGAACTGCTGTTGCAGACGGGGTGCGCGCTCCAGGTCGTGCTCGGTGCCGTGATTCCGCTCTTCGCGACGGCGCGGCGGGTCAACGACTTCCGCGGCAATCGCAGGGAGGCGCGGGCGGCCGCCCAGTCCTGAACATCCTTCGGCGCGGAGCCGGTACGTCGGCGGCGGAGGGCCGGTCCTGGGGGCCGGCCCTCCGCCGCTGTCGTGCACGGGGTGCGGGCGGACACGCGATCGGGGCGTGCTTCCGGCAGTCGCTCCGTCAGGCGTGCCAGCGCGCCCGTGCGGACTCGACCTCCGCGCGGTAATCGGCGTAACCGCCCTCGTAGCGGCCGCGGTTGGCCGGGTTCGGCGACACGGTCCGGTGGTCCGCGTACCAGACGGACTCGTCCACCGGGTCGCCGAGCGCGGCCCGCGCGACGATCGCCGCGCCCTTCGCCCCGACCTCGGTCTCCCCGGGCACGCGCACCTCGCGGCCGAGGATGTCGGCGAACGTCTGCATCCAGCCGGCCGAGCGCGTACCGCCGCCGCACGCCGCGAGGGTCGCGGAGAGCCCGGCGGCCTCCAGGCAGTGGCGGGCGGCGTAGCCGACGGCCTCGCACATCGCGCGGACCAGGTCGCCCCGCCCGTGCGCCAGCGACATCCCCTCGAAGCGCGCCCGCGCGCCCGGCTCGACGAACGGCGCGCGCTCGCCCGCCTCGGAGAGGAAAGGCAGCGCGCGCACTCCGCCCGCGCCCGGCGGGCTCGACATCAGCAGGGACTCCAACTCGGAGGTGTCGGCCCCGACGACGGCGAGCGCCCAGTCGATACCCGCCGTACCGACCATGGCGGGCATCGCCCGGAGCCAGCGCCCGGCGTCCGGCGTGCACAGCCACATGCCGGCCGGCTCGGCCCCGGGGTCGACGTACGCGCTGTCGGTGAGCACCTGGCAGGCGAGCGTCGTCCCGACCGTCAGCAGGCCGTCGCCGACCTCCCGTACGCCGCTGCCGATGGCGCAGGCGGGGAGGTCGTAGGGGCCCGAGGTGACGGGCAACCCCTCGGGCAGTCCCGTGAGTTCGGCGCCGCGGGCGTCGAGGCCGAGCACCGTACGGGGCTCGGCCGGCTCGGGCAGGAGGTGGGCGAGGTCGGCGACGCCGCACGCCTCCAGCGCGTCCGTCGAGTAGCGGCGGGTACGCGCGTCGAGGAAGGGGAGGGTGGCGTCCGAGGCGTCGAGCGCGACGGTGCCCGTGAGTTGCTGCGCTATCGCGTCGACGCAGTACCCGGCGACGGCCGCCCGCTCCAGGGTCTGCGGCTCGTGCTCGCGCAGCCAGGCGAGGAGCGGCGCGTGGCACCCGGGGAACATGCCGGAACCGGTTCGCCCGTAGACGCGCTCGACGGTGCCGTCCTGCTGCCAGCCGGCGACGAGGTCGGCGGCGCGGCCGTCCATCCAACTGATCATGGGCCGGGCCGCGCGCCCCTCGGCGTCCCTGAGCCACAGGCCGTCGCCCTGCCCCGTGAGCGCGAGCGCGGCCGGCGGCCGCGGCAGCGCGGCGGCGACCTCGCGGACGACTTCGGCCACGCTGCGCAGGACCTCGTCGAGGTCCTGCTCGACGACGCCGCCCGGCTGCCTGAGCAGCGTCGAGCGGCGGCTCGCCGAGTGGAGCGGGCGCCCTGCGCGGTCGAAGGCGACGGCCTTGGTGACGGAGGTGCCGATGTCGACGCCGATGATCTCGGTCATGGCCGTGCTTCCTTGGCTCGGGGGCGGTTCTCTCCCGCGTGCGGCCGCCGGAGAGCTCGTTGGCTCCGTCGCCGATAACGCACACGCTCGTTGTTATATTTATATCCGCAGACGTTAAGAAGCAACGGCCGGGGCGTTCTCGCTCCGACCCGGGAGGAGACAGATGGCAGCGCGGCTGTTGCTGGTACGCCACGGTCGGACGGTGTGGCACGCGGAGAACCGGTACGCGGGGGTCTCGGACGTGGCGCTCACCGAAACCGGTATCGCCCAGGCCGAGGCGCTCGGCGCCTGGGCGGCGTCCCGCGGTATCGACGCCGTCGCCTGCTCTCCGCTCAGCCGCGCGAGGGCGACGGCCGAACCGGCCGCACGCCGGCTCGGTCTGACGCCCGTGGTGTGGGAGGGGCTGCGCGAGATCGACTTCGGCTGGGGCGAGGGGCGCACCGTCGCGGAGATGGCGGCGGAGGACCCCGAGGCGGTCCGCGCCTTCCGGGCCGACGCGGAGGCCGGAGCCTTCCCCGGCTCCGAACCTCCGTCCGCAGCCGCCGTACGCGTCACGGCGGCGCTCCGCGGGATTGCCGCCGCGCACGAGAACGGGACCGTCCTCGTCGTGGCGCACAACACCGCGCTGCGGGTGGCGCTCTGCGCGCTGCTCGGCATCCCTCTGAGCCGATACCGGCTCGTCTTCCCGAAGTTGGAGAACGCGGCCGTCACCGAGATCGGGATCGACGGCGAGCGGACGGCGCTGCGCGCGCTCAACCTCCCCACGGCGGACGCCGCGTGAGCGGCGCGGCCGAGCCCCGGGGCGTGCGCGCCGGGCGCCCCACCCGCTCGCAGGAGCACAGGCGCCAGTTGATCACCGAGACGGTGCTGGAGCACGGCACGGTCAGCGTCGCCCGGCTCGCCGAGCTCACCGGCGTCAGCGTCATGACCGTCCACCGCGACCTGGACGAGCTCGCCGCGCGGGGCGTGCTGCGGCGCTTCCGCGGCGGGGTCTCCGCGCTGCCCTCCAGCGTCTTCGAGAGCAACCTCGACTACCGTCTCGGGGTGCGCTCGGCGGAGAAGGCGGCGGTGGCGAAGGCAGCGCTCGACCTCGTGGAGCCGGGCATGTCGGTGATGCTCGACGACTCCACGACGACGCTCGCGCTCGCCCAGCTCCTCACGGGGACGGTCCCGTTGACGGTCCTGACCAACGCCCGCCGGGTGGTGGACGTCTTCGCGGGGCGGGAGGGCGTGCGGCTGATCGCGCTCGGCGGGGAGTACTCGCCCACGCACGACTCCTATCTCGGTGTGCCCTGCCTGGAGGCGATCGAGGCGATCTCCGTCGACCTCGTCGTCGTCTCCACCTCCGCGATGGACGCGCGGATGACCTTCCACCAGGAGCAGGACGTGGTTCTCGTCAAGCGAGCGATGCTCGGCCGCGGGACGCGCACGGCGCTGCTGATGGACCACTCCAAGCTCCCCCGCACCGCGCTCCACCGCCTGTGCCCCGTCGGGGACTTCGACCACGTCGTCGTGGACGCCGGGGTTCCCGACGCGCTGCTCGCGGAAGTGCGGGAGCAGACAGAACTGCGCGTCGCGGGCGCCTGACGCCCGCGCCACCAAGTACCGCACGCAGTGAAAGGAAGCGTCCCCATGGACACCACCTCCGGCACCCCCGCGCCCGTCGTCGCCGGGATCGACGTGGCGACGGCCGCCGTCCGCGTCCTGTGCGTCGACGCGTCGGGGAGGGTCCTCGCGGAAGGGAAGGAACCGCTTCCGCAGCCGGTGCGGAACGGCGACCGCAGTGAGCAGGACGCGGAAGCCTGGTGGCCGGCGGCGGCGCGGGCGCTCCGCGCGGCGCTCTCCCGTCTCGCGGGAGGCGGCCGGGAGGTCGTCGCGGTCGCCGCCTCCGCCACCTCGGGGACGTGCGTCCTCGTCGGCCCGGAGGGGCGTCCCCTCTCCCCCGCGCTCATGTACGACGACCGCAGAGCCGCCCGACTCAACGCGTACGCACA
Organism: Streptomyces xiaopingdaonensis; assembly: GCF_000262345.1. GTDB lineage: Bacteria > Actinomycetota > Actinomycetes > Streptomycetales > Streptomycetaceae > Streptomyces > Streptomyces xiaopingdaonensis. Next base: position 51,150 of record NZ_AJTQ01000186.1, read on the forward strand.
GGAGTCGGGCGCCGCGCGGTGGTCCGCGCTGGGTATCTCCGTCGGGCCGACGGCGGCGCTCGGCCGCCTCGCGTGGTACGCGCGGACCGACGAGGTGGCGCGGCCCCGCGGCAGCCGCCTGCTCCACACGCCCGACCTGCTCGCCGAGCGGCTCACCGGCGGGCGGACCGCCACCGACTGGAGTCACTCGCTCAAGACGGGCTACGACCCGCTGCGCGGCGAGTGGCCGGCCGAGGTCCTCGACGCGCTCGGCATCCCGCCGTCATGGCTGCCCGACGTCCAGGCGCCGGGCACCGAGGTCGGCACCGTCTGCTCGGCCGCCGCCGAGGAGACGGGGCTGCCGGAGGGCGCCTCGGTGCGGCTCGGGATGACGGACGGCTGCACCGGGCAACTCGCCACGGGCGCCGTGCGTCCCGGAGAGTTCGTCGGGGTCCTCGGTACGACCTACGTACTCAAGGGCGTCACGCGGGAGTTGGCCACCGACCCGTCGGGCGCCGTCTACAGCCACCGCCACCCGGACGGCTGGTGGCTTCCGGGAGGCGCCTCCAACACCGGTGGCGAGGCGCTCGGTTGGTTCGACTGGTCCAGGTTCCCCGAACTCGACGCGGCCGCAGCCGCGCGCGGTCCTGCCTCCTTCGTCAGCTATCCGCTGCGCCGCGAGGGCGAGCGGTTCCCGTTCGTCAGCAGCGCGGCGCGCGGCTTCACCACCGGCACGCCCGCCGACGACGCCGAGCGGCACCGGGCCGACCAGGAGGGCGTCGCCTTCCTCGAGCGGCTCGCGCTGGAGCGCGTCGCCGAGCTGGGGGTAGCGGTGGAGGGCCCGCTCCACGCGGCGGGCGGCGGCAGCCGCAGCGCGCTGTGGACCCGTATCCGGGCGACGGTGCTGGGGCGGGAGCTGCGCGTCGTCGACCGGGCCGAAACCGCCTTCGGCGCCGCCCTGTTGGCGGCGGCCGGCACCCTGTACGGGAACCTGTCGGAGGCCGCCTCCGCGATGGTGGGCCCGGGGCGCACCGTCGAGCCGGAGCCGCGCGAGCGGCAGGCGCTGGAGGAGTCGTACGGGGAGTTCGTCGGGGCGCTGCGGGAGCGGGGGCTGCTGTGAGCGCACGGCTGTCGCGGTCGGCGTGACTGGGGTACGCAGTCGGACGACCGGGTCCGTACCACGCGCAGCCGCTCACTACCGACGTCCGGCAGCGATCCCACGCACGGGACGGCGTACTGCCCACGTCCCGCAAGGTCGGTCCCTCCTCCGGGCGCGCCGCCTCTTCGATCGGCTGTCGCACATCTGCGCACCTCGCTAAATTACTAGTAGTAAGTTACGGTTGGTAGATTCCACGGAGGAGAGAGGACCGAACGATTTCTGCCACCACGCACCGGAGGCTCTCCAAACACGAACGTCACGCACAACTTCTGGCTGTCGCACGTGAGCTGATCCGCGAGATGGGCACGGACAGTTTCACTTTGGGCAAGCTTGCTCAACGGGCAGGGGTTACCAAGCCGTTGGTCTACGACCACTTCGGCGACCGGTCCGGGGTGCTCGCCGAGCTGTACCGCGAGTTCGAGGAACACCAACGGCAGACTCTTGCGCTCGCCCTCACGAACACGGCACCCGAGTTGCCCGCAGTGGCCGGTGTCATCGCGGACGCGCACATCGAGTGCTGTCTGGCGGAAGGGCAGGAACTGGCGGCTGTCGTCGCCGCACTCGAAGGTTCGCCCGCGCTCAGTCGGCTGCGCCAAGAGGCGGAGGACGCGTACCTCGTCATGTGTCGGAAAGCCCTGGAACCGTTTTCGGGCCCCATGGACACGGCTGGATTGCAGGCCGTCGCCGGCGCCGGCGACGCCCTGGCCCGCAGTGCCCTTGCCGGCAGGATCAGCTCAGAGCGTGCGCGCCAGGCACTCGGCCACGTCATCACGTCTGTTGCCACCCAGGAGAACTCATGACGATCACACGTCCTCCGCAGCCGGGCACAGCCCTCTGGGTGTCAGCGCACCCCCGGCAGAGGTCGCTCAACGGCCGCCTCACAAGGGAGGGGGTGGAGGAACTCTCGGCCCATCACGAGGTGCTCACCTCGGACCTCTACGCTCAGCGATTCGATCCCGTACTGGGCGATCACGATCTCGGGGACCTTGCAGGCACGCCAGGAAGCGTCGCCGAGCAGGCCGGCACGGCGTACGCCAGGGGACAGCTCTCCGCCGAAGTCAAGGAGGAACAGGCCAAGCTCGCCGCCGCGGAACTGCTCGTCGTGCAGTTCCCGCTGTGGTGGTACGGGCCCCCGGCCATCCTCAAGGGATGGTTCGACCGTGTCCTCACCGGCGGGTTCTCCCACGGCGACCTGGACCCCGTGCTCGGCGTGCCACGACGGTACGGAGACGGCGGCCTCACCGGGCGGAAGGCGCTGTTGGTGGTGACCGCGGGCGAGGACGAACGCACACTCGGTCCCCGCGGCGTCAGCGGCGACCTCGAATCGCTGCTGTTCCCGATCACGCACGGCGTGCTCTGGTTCGTGGGCATCGAGACACTCGATCTGCATGTCGTCCACGATGCTGACACGCTGGGGGCCGAGGGGTTCGATCGGGAGAGGGAGCGCCTGCGGGAGCGGCTTCGCACGATCGACGACGAGCCCGCCCGGAAGTTCCGGCGCCTGCGCGACGGGGACTATCACGGAACGCGCTCGCTCCACCCCGAACTGCTGCCCGGTCGCACCGACTTCGGAATCCACCTCGCTCACGCCCGCTAGTTTCCGCTCGTGGACCGCGACCGTAGCGCTTGTGCACGGTGTATGCCCGGCCGGACCCGGAACCCGGTGCTGCTGAGGCCGGGCCGCTCGGCGCCCGTCGGGTCGCTCCGACCGTGTGAGCAACGGCGCCCGGACCGCTCGAAGGCCGCGCCGGGCAGCTCCTCGGCCTCTCGCGCGACCCGGGACGTCGCCGCCCGGGCGTCGTCCGCCGACTTCAGGGCGCCTTGAGGTAGTCCTCGGCGACGCGGGCCGCGATGCGTTCCAGCAGTGGGCCCGCCTGGGCGAGGGCGGCGTCCGTGTCCGGCTCGATGTCGGCGAGTGCGTACGCGCGCTCGATGCCCGCGGCGCGGAGTGCCTTTCGGTCGATCCTGAGGCGTCCGCAGACGGCGACGACCGGCTTGCCCGCCTTGCCTGCCGCCGCTGCCACGCCGGCCGGGGCCTTGCCGTGGAGGGTCTGCTCGTCGAGCGAGCCCTCGCCTGTCACCACCAGGTCGGCGCGCTGCAACGCGTCCTGGAAGCCGAGGACTTCGAGGAGGACCTCGATCCCCGGGCGGAAGGCGGCGCCCAGGCCGACGAGCGCGGCGTACCCCACGCCGCCGGCCGCGCCGGCGCCCGGGGCCTCGGCCGTCGAGACGGCCTCGTCGCCGACGGACTCGCCGAGCACGCGCACGAAGTGGGCGAGAGCGGCATCGAGCACCTCGACGTCCCGTTCGGAGGCGCCCTTCTGCGGTCCGTAGACAGTGGCGGCGCCCTTGGGACCCGTGAGGGGGTTGTCGACGTCGCTGGCGAGGACGAACTCGATGTCCTTGAGCCGCTCGTCGAGCTGGGAAAGATCGGCCGAGACGAGCTCGACGAGGGGGCCGCCGCCGTGCGGGATCTGGTCGCCGTCCTCGTCGAGGAAGTGCGCGCCGAGCGCCTGGAGCATGCCGGCGCCGCCGTCGACCGTCGCCGAGCCGCCGACGCCGAGGACGATCCGCCGCGCGCCCGCCTCCACGGCGGCGCTGATCACCTCGCCGGTTCCGTAGGTGGTGGCGGTGAGCGGTGCGAAGACGCCCTCGGGGAGGAGCTCGAGGCCGGACGCCGCGGCCATCTCCACGACGGCCGTGCCCTCGTGGAGCGCGAAGGCCGCGGTGACGGGCGCACCGAGCGGGCCCGTCACCTCCGCCTCGCGGCGCTCGAACCCGGACGCGACGGCGGCCTCCACGGTGCCGTCGCCGCCGTCGGCCACGGGGAGCGCCTCCGTCTCGGTGCCGGGGGCGACCTTGCGCAGCCCGTTGCCGACGTGCTCGGCGACCTCGACGGCCGTCAGCGATCCCTTGAACTTGTCCGCGGCGATCAGCACATGCGCCGTCGTTGTCATGGTTCTGCCCCTGGGTCTCTCTTTGCTCGAACAGGCAGTCGTGCCCGGGTGACCCTATCTGCCGGAAGGGTGCCCGGACCATGGGCCGTCCGGCGGCGGGGGCCTGTTGTGCTGTCGCACGGCCCGACCCGCCCCGGCGCAGCCCCGGTTACTCCGTTCTTCGGAGCCGCCGCCACACGGCGCGGGCGGCGTTGTGTCCTGACATGCCGTGGACGCCGGGGCCCGGGGGCGTGGCGGAGGAGCAGAGGAAGACCGCGGGGTGCGCGGTGGAGTACGGGACTCGGGAGAGCTTCGGGCGGAGCAGGAGCTGGAGACCGGAGGCCGAGCCGCAGGCGATGTCCCCGCCGACGTAGTTGGGGTTGCGCTCGGCGAGCTCCGGGGGGCCTGCCGTCGCCCGGGCGAGGACGAGGTCGCGGAAACCCGGTGCAAAGCGCTCCAGTTGGCGCTCGACGGCCTCGGTGAGGTCGCCCTCCCAACCGTTGGGGACGTGGCCGTAGGCCCAGAAGGTGTGCCGCCCCTCCGGCGCCCTGGTGGAGTCGACGAGGCTCGGCTGCGAGGTGATCAGGAACGGCCGCTCGGGCGCCCGGCCGCCGACGGCGTCGCGGAGCGCGACGTCGATGTCCCGCACCGCCGGGCCGACGTGGACGGTCCCGGCGCGGCGGGCCTCCTCCGAGCGCCACGGGACGGGCCCCGAGAGGGCGTAGTCGAGCTTGAATACGCTGGCGCCGTAGCGGAAGTGCTCGTACGCGCTGCCGAGACCGGCGATGCGGGCGAGAGCCGTGGGCGAGGTGTCGAAGACGTAGGCGCGGGCGGGCGGGAGTTCGTCGAGCCGGCGGACCTCGGTGCCGGTGTGGAGGGTGCCGCCGAGGGCGCGGAGGTAGCCGGCGAGCGCGTCCGAGATCGCCTGGGAGCCGCCGCGCGGTACGGGCCAGCCGAAGGTGTGCGCCGCGAGCGCGAAGACGAGCGCGGGGCCGGCCGACGCGGGGTTCTCCAGCGGTGCGATGACGTGCCCCGCGAGCCCGGCGAAGAGGGCCTTCGCCTTCTCCGCGCGGAAGCGGAGGTTGAGCAGGGCGGCGGGGAGGAGCCCGGAGAGGCCGAACCTGGCGAGGAGCAGCGGGTGTTGGGGGAAGCGGCCGTCGAGGGCGGAGCCGAGTGCGAGGAAGTCTGCGGCGAGCTCGTCCCACCTGCCGATGAACGGTGCGACGAGGCGGCGGTACGCGCCGGCGTCCCGCGGTCCGAGCGAGCTCGCCGTCTCGCCGACGGAGCGCGCGAGGACGGCCGCGGTGCCGTCGGGGAACGGGTGGGCGAGCGGCAGCTCCGGGTCGAGCCACGTGAGGCCGTGCTCGGCGAGCGGCATCGAGCGGAACGCCGGCGACCCGACGCCCGTGGGGTGTACGGCCGAGCAGGGGTCGTGCCGGAACCCGGGGAGCGTCAACTCATCGGTCCTCGCCCCTCCCCCGACCTTCTCCGCGGCCTCGAAGAGCTCCACGGAGAAGCCTCTCCTCGCCAGCTCCACGGCGGCCGTCAGGCCGTTCGGGCCGGCCCCGACGACGACCACGTCACGGATCGTTGGCACTGTCGGCTCCCCTCGTGCCCCTGGCGCGGGGCTCTCACCGGCTCGGTCGCACAGCGTGGGCCACTCTACGCGGACGGTCCGACACCGCACCGGCGACCACCCGACGGAACCGCGGACGCACCGTCACCGAGCCGGCGGCGAGGCGCGATCCCGCGCGAGCCCGGGGAGCGGGTCCTGCGCCGGCTCGAAAGGACCCGGCACCGGTGCGAGCCGCATCCGGAGCCGCCTTCTGCACTCGGGCCCGAGCCCCCAGCGCCGGGAGACGCGGTCGCGCAGCGGGTGCCCGCACATCCGGCAGCGGAGCGGTTCGGGCTCGTCGGGGGCGGTGCCGGGGAGGGTCGGGAGGTCGTCCATGTGTCCACGGTGCCAGGCCTGTTGGGGTCGGCGCGGGGCAACGGGCGCTGCTCGTCGCCGTGGTCGGGCGGTGCGGCTCGGATCGTCCGCCGAGTGCGGGGTAGGCGGCCGCCATGGGGGAAGAGGGCGGTCGAGGGCGCGGCGTACGGAGCGTGGTGCGGGGCGGCGTGGTGGCTGCTCACCGGCTCCGCCTCGGACGCCGTCGCAGCGGGGACGGCGAGCGGTGCGGCCCGGTGGGCGCCCGGCCGTTCGTCGCCAGGGCCTTGCGGAGGAACGCCGAGAGGTACGCGGAGAACTTGCGGCGTGCGCGGCGCGGACGGTGGGGCGGGTGGCCGGAAGGTGTACGCCCGCGTGCCGGTCAGCCGCCGAGCGCCCCCAGTACCCGGCGCACGGTCGGCTCGTCGCGGGCGGAGACGAACGGGAGCGCGTTGCGCCCGCGGAGCCGGAAAGGCGCGCCGTCGAAGGTACGGGTGGCGCCGCCGACCTCGGCGACGAGGAGCTGCCCCGCGGCATGGTCCCAAGCGGCCTCCCAGGTGTAGGCGACAGCGTCCAACTCCCCTGCTGCCACGGCGAGATACTCCAGGCCGGCCGAGCCCGTGGGCCGGGCGGCGAGCGTATCCGGCGGGCTGTCGCGCAGGGCGGCGAGGGCGCGGCGCTGCGCCGCGTCGTCGGCGTCGGCGTCGGGGAAGGAGAAGGCGACGTCGAGCGGTGCCCCGCGGTCCTCGGGCGCGGCGAGCGGCTCGCCGCCGAGCGCGGCTCCGCCGCCGCGTACCGCGGTGGCGAAGAGCCCGAGGACCGGCGCGTACGTCCAGGAGGCGACGGTCTCGCCGCCGCGTGCGAGCGCCACCAGCGTGCTGAACTCGGGCGCGCCGGAGACGAAGTGCCGGGTGCCGTCGATCGGATCGACGATCCAGACCCAGCCGTCGCCCTCGAGGGCCGCGTACCTGCCGGGGTCCGCGTACACGGACTCCTCGCCGACCACCGCCGAGCCGGGGAGCAGCGCGGTGAGCGCAGCCGACAGGTGCGCCTCGGCCGCGCGGTCGGCGACGGTGGCGAGGTCGTGCGGGCCCGCCTTCTCGAACACCTCCTCGGCGCCGAGGCGTTGGCGGCGCGGCAGCACCTCGGTGGCGACGGCCTCGCGTACGGCCTCTTCGACTTCGCTGAGCAGACGTTCGGGGAACACCCGGCAATCCAAGCATGCGCCGGCCGCGCCGCCCGGTCAGGTGGCCGCACGCCGCCGCGGCACTACCCTGGCGGGCATGAGCGCCGAGCACGCCCCCGCAACCGACGCCGAGGAGAGCGGCGAGGAGGACGGCCGTCCCCTCGTGGCGATCCTCAGCGGCGCAGGGATCTCGACCGACTCCGGCATCCCCGACTACCGCGGCCCCAGGGGCCTGTGGCGCGAGGACCCGGACGCGGAGAAGCTCGTCACGTACGGGTACTACATGAGCGACCCGGAGATCCGGCGCCGCTCCTGGCAGATGCGCCGCACCAGCCCCACGTGGGAGGCGCGGCCGAACGCGGCGCACGAGGCGGTGGCCCGCCTGGAGCGGTCGGGGGTGCCGGTGCGGGTGATCACGCAGAACGTCGACGGGCTCCACCAGCTCGCGGGCGTCCCCGAGGAGAAGGTGCTGGAGCTGCACGGGAGTTCGCGGAGCGCGGTGTGCACGGGGTGCGGGGCCGCCTCGTCGATGGCTGCGGCGTTGCGGCGGGTCGAGGCCGGGGAGGAGGACCCGGCGTGCGAGGTGTGCGGCGGCATCCTGAAGTCGGCGACGGTGATGTTCGGTGAGCAGCTCGACCCGCGGGTGCTGGGCGCCGCGGTCGCCGTGGCGAAGGCGTGCGACGTCCTCGTCGCCGTCGGGACGAGCCTCCAGGTGCAGCCGGCGGCCTCGCTCGCGTCCCTCGCCGCCGAGCACGGGGCCCGTCTCGTGATCGTCAACGCCTCACCCACGCCGTACGACGCGCTCGCCGACGAGGTCGTGCGGGAGCCGATCGGCGAGGCGCTGCCCCCGCTCCTCGACACCCTGCGGGGCTGACCCGCCCGCTCCTCAGCCACCCGACCGCGACCGTGGCACCACCACGGGCGCACCGTCCGAGGGCCCGGCGACCACGTCGGCCTCGACCTCGTACAACTCCTCGACGAGAGCGCTGTCGACGGTCTCGGCCGGCGGTCCCTGGGCGAGGACGCGTCCGTCCTTCATCGCGACGACGGTGTCCGCGTACCGTGCCGCCGCCGAGAGGTCGTGGAGCACCATCACGACCGTCCGGCCGCCGGCTGTGATCTCCCGGACGAGCTCCAGCACGTCGACGACGTGGCCGAGGTCGAGGGCGCTCGTGGGCTCGTCGAGGAGGACGAGCGGGGTCTCCTGCGCCAACACCATGGCGAGCCAGCACCGTTGGCGCTGCCCGCCCGAGAGCCGCGCCAGCGGTTCCCCGGCGAACTCGACCGTGGCCGTCGCCTCCATCGCCTCCCGTACCGCCCGCTCGTCCTCGCGCGACCACTGCCGCAGGACGCTCTGGTGCGGGTGGCGGCCGAAGCGCACGAGCCTGGAGACGGTCACCCCCTCCGGTGCCAGCGGCGACTGCGGCAGCAGCGCGATCCGTCGGGCGGCCTCGCGCCTGCCGAGCGCCCACACGTCGTCGCCGGAGGCCCGTACGGTGCCGGAGGCGGGTCGCTGGAGCCGGGCGAGGCTGCGCAACAGGGTCGATTTCCCGCACCCGTTGGGCCCGACGATCGCCGCGACCTTCCCTGCCCCGACCGTGACGTCGGCTCCGTGGACGACCGGGCGGTTCGGGTAGCCCACGTGCAGCCCCTCCACCTCCAGGCCGGGCGGTGTCACGCTCACCGGCCGCGCTCCGCCGCCGCGCTCGGGCGGCGGCCGGGGCCGTACGAGCGCCTGCCTCCGGGGCGGCGTGCGTCAACTCCGCTGCTGGTCGCGGCTGGTCGCGCCGACCGGGTGCGGACGGTGCGGGGTCGGCCCACTTGCTTCGCGTACATATGGTTAGCCTAACCTAAGTTCGTCGCTCGGAGAGGGCGACCGACAACGACCCGATACGCCGTGCTGCACAGCGACTTGTCCGCCGCGCCCCACCCGGGGCGGCGCCCATCGACCCGCGCAAGCGGCCTGATCCCACTCGGACGACGGAGGCTCAGCATGCCGTGCCCCGATCCAGCCGGACCGCGGGAGCGACCGCACGCCTGCGCCCACCCGAAGAGCGAGCGCGGCGCGCGCCCCCTCGCGGGCGAGGCGCCGCCGAGGTCCGCCCGCTGCCGCGGCAGCGCGCGCCGAGGCGTCATCGGCCAGGCTCCGCCTGCCGGTCGGCCTTGCCGCGCAGCACGCCACCGGATGCTCACCACACGTCAGGCGGAGGCACAGTGAACGCCGAAGAAGAACTCCAGGGGCGTCTCGCCCTCGTCACAGGGGCCGGGCGCGGCATCGGCGGCGCCGTCGTGGAGACCCTCGTGGCCAGAGGCGCGCGGGTCGTGGCGGCCGATCTCGACACCGAAGGCGTCACCGGTCTCGCCGAGACGCACCCGGGACGCGTGACGGCGCTGCGACTCGACGTCACCGACGCGGGCGCCGTCGACAACGCCGTCGAGGAGGCGGAAGCGGCCCTCGGGCCGCTCGACATCGCCGTCAACGTCGCCGGGATACTGCGGAGTTGCGAGGTGGTGGAGCTCGGCGACGACGACTGGGCGCAGACCTTCGCCGTCAACACCGACGGTGTCCTCCACGTCTCCCGCGCCGTGGTGCGCGGCATGGCCGAGCGCGGCTCGGGGAGCATCGTGACGGTCGCCTCCAACGCCGCCGGTGTGCCGCGGACCGGGATGTCCGCCTATGCGGCGTCGAAGGCGGCGGCCGTGATGTTCACCAAGTGCCTCGGCCTGGAGGTCGCTGCGCGCGGCGTGCGCTGCAACACCGTCTCGCCGGGCTCCACGCTCACCGACATGCAGCGCGGCATGTGGCGCGACGCAGGCATGGCGGACGAGGACGAGGCCACCCGCCGTGTCGTCGCGGGCGACCTCGCCTCGCACCGCACCGGCATCCCGCTCGGCCGCATCGCAGAACCCGTCGACGTCGCGGAGGCGGTCGCCTTCCTCGCCTCCGACCGCGCGCGCCACATCACCCTCCACGACCTCTACGTGGACGGCGGGGCGACGCTCCGCGCCTGACCCACCCGTTTCCGCGGCCCCTGCGGCCGCGTCCCCCCCCCAGGAGGAGAGATGACCACCTCCCTGCGCGAATCGCCCGGCGGGACGGCGGATTCCGCGGCACCGGCGCCCGGTGCCGCGACCGCCCTGCTCGACGCGTACGGCGCCACCCGCGACCGCTTCCTCGCGACACCGCGGCACACCCTGCTCGCCCACGGGACGGCCGCCGAACTCCCCCACGACGGACGTCCTTTCACCCGCGGGGTGGCCGAACTCCTCGCCTCGCGGGCCGAGTCGGGGGTCGGGCCCGCGCTCGTGGCCGGGGCGCTGCCTTTCGATCCGGAGCAACCGCCCGCCGTGGCAGTTCCGTTGAGCGCCGAGTGGGGGCCCGCGCTGCGCTCCGACCCGCTCGTGGCACTGCCGACCGCGCCGGTGGAGCCGACCGAGTGGCGGATCACACCGGTTCCGGCGCCCGAGGTGTACGAGGCGGCCGTCGCCGAGGCGGTCGCCCGGATGCGGGACGGTGAGCTCGACAAGGTCGTCCTCGCCCGCTCGCTGGAGCTGTCGGCCGAACGGCTGCCGGACACCGCCCAGTTGGTGAACGGACTCGCGCGGCGCGACCCGGGCGGCTACACCTTCGCCGTGCCGAGCGGCCCGGGGCGCACCCTCGTGGGCGCCAGCCCCGAGCTCCTCGTCGAGAGGTTCGACGGACGCCTCACCGCGAACCCGCTCGCCGGCTCCACCCCGCGCAGCGGCGACCTCGCGGAGGACGTGCGGCGGGCCGCGGCACTGCTGGAGTCCCCGAAGGACCTGCACGAGCACGCCGTCGTCGTCGACGCCGTACGGGAGGCGCTCGCGCCGTTCTGCTCCCGTCTGGAGGTGCCCGCGGTGCCGACGCTGGTGCGTACCGCCGCGATGTGGCACCTGTCCACGACCGTCACGGGCGAGCTGCGCCAACCGGCCGCCTCCGCACTGGAGTTGGCGACGGCGCTGCACCCCACGCCTGCCGTGTGCGGGACGCCCGTCGAGTCGGCGAGGCGCACCATCACCGCGTCCGAGCCGTTCGAGCGCGGCGCGTACACCGGCATGGTCGGCTGGCAGGACGCGGCAGGCGACGGCGAATGGGTGGTGACGATCCGCTGCGCCGAGGTCGGGGAGAAGGTGCTGCGGCTCTTCGCCGGCGCCGGCGTCGTCGCGGACTCCTCGCCCGCCGCCGAACTCGCCGAGACCGACGCGAAGTTCCGCACCTTCCTCGACGCCGTTGGAGCAGCGCTGTGACCGACACCCCGACCGCACCCTCCGCCCTCGCCACGACGCCAGGACTCGACGCGCCCACCTGGCCCGCGGAGTTCGCGGCCCGCTACCGCGCCGCGGGCCACTGGCGCGGCGAGACCTTCGGCGGCGTCCTGCGCGAGCGCGCCGCGGCCCACCCGGACCGGGTCGCCCTGATCGACCCGGCGCCGGAGAGACGCACCTGGACCTACCGGCAGCTCGACGAGCGCGCCGACCGGCTCGCCGCCGGCCTCGCCGCGCGGGGGATCGGCAAGGGCGACCGCGTCGTCGTACAGCTCCCCAACGTGGGCGAGTTCGTGGAGGTCGTCTTCGCCCTCTTCCGCATCGGAGCCCTTCCGGTCTACGCGCTGCCCGCGCACCGCGACACCGAGATCGGCTACTTCTGCTCGTTCACGGAGGCGGTCGCGTACGTCGTGCCCGACGTCCACGGCGGATTCGACCACCGGCGCCTCGCCTCCCGCGTCGAGGAGCGGACGCCGAGCCTGCGCCATGTCTTCGTCGTCGGCGATCCGGGCGAACACACGGCACTCGCCGAGGTGTCCGCCGACCCGGAGACGGCACCCGAAGGACCCGAGCCGCACGAACTCGCCTTCCTCCAGCTCTCCGGCGGCACGACGGGGCTTCCGAAGCTCATCCCCCGCACCCACGACGACTACATCTACTCGCTGCGAGGCTCCAACGACATCTGCGGCGTCGACGGCGACACCCGCTTCCTCGTGCTGCTGCCCGCCGCCCACAACTTCCCCATGAGCTCCCCCGGTTGGCTCGGCGTGCTCTACGCGGGCGGCACCGTCGTCCTCGCGCCGCGCCCCGACCCGTCGGCCGCCTTCCCGCTCGTCGCACGCGAACGCATCACGATGACGGGCATGGTGCCGCCGCTCGCGCTCGTCTGGACCGAAGCGGCGCCGGAGACCGAGGAGGACCTGGGCAGCCTCCGACTCGTCCTCGTCGGCGGCGCGAAGTACAGCGAGGAGGCCGCACGGCGCCTCGAACCGGCGCTCGGCTGCCGGCTGATGCAGGTCTTCGGCATGGCCGAGGGACTCGTCAACTACACCCGGCTCGACGACGACTACGAGACGATCGTCACCACCCAGGGCCGGCCGATCTCCCCCGACGACGAGGTCCGCCTCGTCGACGACGACGGAGAGCCCGTGCCCGACGGCGAGTTCGGCCACCTCCTCACCCGCGGCCCCTACACGATCCGCGGTTACTGGCGCGCCCCCGAGCACAACGAGCGCTCCTTCACCGCGGACGGCTTCTACCGCTCGGGGGACATCGCCCGACGCACCCCCGGCGGGCACCTCGTCGTCGAGGGACGGGCGAAGGACCAGATCAACCGGGGCGGCGAGAAGGTCGCCCCGGAGGAGGTGGAGAACATCCTCCTCGCCCACCCGGCCGTCCACGACGCCTCCGTGGTCGCCGTGCCCGACGAGTACCTGGGCGAGCGCTCGCTCGCCTACGTGATCCTGCGCGACGGGGCCGAGCGCCCCGGCTCCGTCGCGCTCAAACGGTTCGTCCGCGAGCGCGGCATCGCCGCCTACAAGATCCCCGACCTCGTGGAGTTCGTCGACGCGTTCCCCGAGACCGGCATCGGCAAGGTCAGCAAGAAGAGCCTGCGGGCGAACAGCCCCGCGGCAGACGAGCGTTGAAAGGCCGCCGTTCCATGGCACTCCCCGCAATCGCCCCCTACCCGCTCCCCCGACCCGAGGAGCTGCCCGAGAACCGGGTGGCCTGGCGCGTCGATCCGAGCCGCGCCGTCCTCCTCGTCCACGACCTCCAGCAGCACTTCCTCGGGGCCTTCCCGGGCGGCGCCGAACCGCTCACCGGGCTCCTCGGCAACACCGCGCGCCTCCTCGCGGCGTGCCGCGGCCGCGGCGTGCCCGTCGTCCACTCGACGCAGCGCGGCGGGCAGACGCGCGAGGAGCGCGGCCTCCAACTCGACTTCTGGGGCCCGGGCGTCGCGGACGACCCCGCCGCGCTGGCGATACCGGAAGCGGTGGCACCCGCGGCGGGCGAGACGGTGCTCACCAAGTGGAAGTACAGCGCCTTCGCCCGCACCGAACTCGGCGCGCTCCTGCGGGAGTCGGGGCGCGACCAGCTACTCGTCGCCGGCGTCTACGCGCACATCGGCGTGCTGGTGAGCGCGTGCGACGCATGGATGCGGGACATCCGCGCCTGGGTCGTCGCCGACGCCGTCGCCGACTTCACACGCGACGACCACGACGCGGCGCTGCGCTGGGCCGCCGGCCGCTGCGCCGCCGTGACCACCACGGACGCGCTCGTCGAGGAGCTGGCATGACACTCACCACGCAACGCATCCACCACGACGTCGCCGCCGCCCTCGGCGAGGACCCGGCGGAGATCCCCGTCGACGAGAACCTCGTCGACTACGGCCTCGACTCGGTGCGCATCATGACGCTCCTCGAGCGGTGGCGCCGGGAGCACGGCGTGCAGGCGGACTTCGCCGGCCTCGCGGAGGCCCCCGCGGTCGAGGCGTGGGCGCGGCTTCTGGGGGCCGCCTCATGACCGCGGCCGCGACCCGTCGCCGCACCTCCCCCGACACCGGGCAGGCGCTCCGACTCCCGCTCACCGCAGCGCAGTCGGGCATGTGGTACGCGCAGGCGCTCGACCCGGCGAGCCCCGCGCTCAACACCGCGGAGTGCCTGCGGATCGACGGGCCGCTCGACGCCGGCCTCTTCGCCGAGGCCCTGCGCCGCGTCACCGAGGAGGCCGAGGCTCTGCGGGTACGGGTCGAGGACACCCCGCAGGGCCCGCGTCAACGCCTGCTCCCCGCCGTCGAGTTGCCGCTCTCCGTGCACGACCTGCGCGGCGACAAAGCGGAGCGGCGGGCCGAGGCGTGGATGCGCGACGACCTGGCACGGGCGCGCGACCTCTCCCGCGAACTCCCCTTCACGCACGCGCTGTTCCGCGTCGCCGACGAGCGGTGGCTGTGGTACCAGTGCATCCACCACCTCGTCATGGACGGCTACGGCTACTCGCTCCTCGTCCGGCGCACCGCCGAGGTGTACTCGGCACTCGCCGAAGGCGCGGACCCGGCGCCCCGCACCTTCGGGCGCCTCGCGGAACTCGTCGCGCGGGACGCCGCATACCGCTCCTCCGAAGAGTTCGCCGCCGACCGCGCGCACTGGAAGGCGGCACTCGCCGACCGTCCCGAGGCGCCCAGGCTCGCCGGTCGGGACGCCCTCGCCTCGCGCACCTTCGGCCGCCGCACCGCATACCTGCCGCCCGCCATCACCGAGCGGCTGCGCACCCTCGCCGAGGAACTCCGCGCGACCTGGCCCGACGTCCTCGTCGCGGCGCAGGCCCTCTACACGGCGCGCGTGACCGGCCGTTCGGACGTCGTGCTCGGGCTGCCGCTGATGGGACGCATGGGCTCCGCCGCGCTCCGCATCCCCGGCATGGTGATGAACGTGCTGCCGCTGCGGCTCGCGGTGCGGCCCTCGGACACGCTCGCCTCGCTCGTGCGGCAGGTGGTCCTCGGCATCCGGGACGTACGCCGCCACCAGCGGTACCGGTACGAGGACATCCGGCGCGACCTGGGGCTGCTCGGTGAGGGCCGGGCGCTCGTCGGGCCGCTCGTCAACGTCATGCCGTTCGACTACGGTGCGGCGTTCGCCGGCGTGCCCGCCAGGGCGATGAACCTGTCCACGGGTCCCGTCGACGACCTCACAGTGAACATCTACGACCGGGCCGACGGCCGGGGCCTCCGCATCGACCACGACGGCAACCCCGCGCTCTACCCGCACGAGGCGCTCGCCGCGCACCAGTCGAGGTTCCTGCGGCTGCTGGAGCAGCTCGCCGGCGCGGACCCGCAGCAACCGCTGGGCGCGTACGCCGTCGCGAGCCCCGCGGAGCGGGAGTTCGTCCTCGACGAGTGCAACCGCACGGCGCGCGAACTCCCCCACACCACGCTCGCCGGCCCCTTCGAGAGCCGCGCCCGCGAGACACCGGGCGCGACGGCGCTGCGCGAGGGCGGCACCGCGCTCAGCTACGAGGAGCTCAACGCGCGGGCCAACCGCCTCGCACGGCTCCTCCAGGACGAGGGCGCGAAGCCCGGCGCACTCGTCGCCGTCTCGCTGCCGCGCTCGACCGACCTCGTCGTCTCGCTCCTCGCCGTCGCGAAGTCGGGCGCCGCCTTCCTGCCGCTCGACCCGGAGTACCCGCCGGAGCGTCTCGCGTACATGCTCGACGACGCGGCGCCGGTCTGCGCCGTCGCCGACCGTACCGGGAGGCTGCCGGAGCACGGCCGCCCGCAGCTCCTGCTCGACGACCCCGGCACCCGTGAGCGGCTCGACGCCTGTCCGGCGGTCAACCCGCCCCGGGCCCTCACCCCCGCGCACCCCGCGTACGTCCTCTACACCTCCGGCTCGACGGGACGCCCCAAGGGCGTCGTCGTCTCGCACGGGGCGATCGACAACCGGCTGCGCTGGATGCAGGACACCTACCGGCTGCGGTCCGACGACCGCGTGCTGCAGAAGACGCCGTCCTCGTTCGACGTCTCCGTCTGGGAGTTCTTCTGGCCGCTGCGCGAGGGCGCCACGCTCGTCGTCGCCGAGCCGGGGAGCCACCGCGACCCGGCCCGCCTCGCCGCGACCGTAGCCGAACACGCCGTCACCACCTGCCACTTCGTCCCGTCGATGCTCCAGGTCTTCCTCGCGGAGGCGGACGCCTCGCGCTGTGCGTCGCTGCGTCGGGTCTTCTGCAGCGGCGAGGCGCTGCCGCGGGAGACGGCGCACACCTTCGCGCGTGCGCTCCCCGAGGTCGAGCTGCACAACCTCTACGGGCCGACGGAGGCGGCCGTCGACGTGACGCACCACGCGTGCGTGCCGGAGGAGACCGGCCCCGTACCGATCGGTGCGCCGGTGTGGAACACCCGGCTCTACGTCCTCGACCCGGCGCTGCAGCCGTGCCCGCCAGGCGTGACGGGCGAGCTCCACCTCGCGGGCGCCCAGCTCGCCGACGGCTACCTGCACCGGCCCGGACTCACCGCGACGAGGTTCGTCGCCGATCCGTTCGGCCCGCCGGGGGCGCGCATGTACCGCACGGGGGACCTCGCGCGCTGGACCGTCCGCGGCGAGGTGGAGTACCTCGGGCGCACCGACCACCAGGTGAAGCTCCGCGGGCAGCGTCTCGAACTCGGCGAGGTGGAGGCCGCGTTGGCGGCGCTCGACGGTGTCGACGGCGCGTGCGCACTGGTCCGCGAGGACCGGCCGGGCGAGCAGCTACTCGTCGGCTACACCACAGGAACCGCGGAGCCGGCGGCGTCGCGGGCCGCGCTCGCGCGGCGGCTGCCCGAGCACATGGTGCCGTCGGCCGTCGTCGCGCTCGACGCGTTCCCGCTCACCCCCAACGGCAAGCTCGACCGCGGTGCGCTGCCCGCACCCGTCTTCTCCGGCGGCACGCGACGCGCCCCGGAGGGGCCGCGGGAGGAGGCGCTCACCGCGCTCTTCGCCGAGGTCCTCGAAGTGGAGGGCGTCGGCCCCGACGACGCGTTCTTCGACCTCGGCGGCACCTCGCTGCTCGCCGCGCGCCTCGTGAGCCGCGTACGGGAGCGCCTCGGCGCCGAGTTGACGATCGGCTCGCTCTTCGAGGCGCCGACCCCGGCCGGGCTCGCCGTCCGCACGGCCGACGCCTCCGCCGCCTCCGGTGACGCGCTCGGCGTACTGCTGCCGCTGCGGGGCTCCGGCTCGCGCACGCCGCTCTTCGCGATCCACCCGGCGGGCGGGATCTCCTGGTGCTATGCGGGGTTGGCCTCGCGACTCGGTCCGGACCAGCCGGTCCACGGGCTGCAGGCGCCCGGGCTCCTCGACTCCTCGCCGCTGCCGTCCTCCCTCGACGAGCAGGCGGCCGCGTACGTCGAGCACCTCAGGTCGGTGCAGCCGCACGGCCCCTACCGGTTGCTCGGCTGGTCGGTCGGCGGCGTGCTCGCACACACCGTGGCGACCCTGCTCCAGGACGAGGGCGAGGAGGTCGGACTCCTCGCGCTGCTCGACGCGTTCCCCGCCGAGCAGTGGCGCGAGCACCCGGCGCCCGAGGAGGGCGACGCGCTCACCGCCGTGCTGCGCATGGCCGGGTTCGAGCGCACCTCCGAGCGCGACCACGCCGACGTGCTCGCGACGCTGCGGCGCGCGGGCAGCCCGCTCGCCGGACTCAGCGACCACACGCTGGCGCGGATCGTCGACATCGTGCCGCACCACGCCGAGCGGATGCGCGAGCACCGGCACCGGCGCTACACCGGCGACCTCGTCTTCTTCACCGCGGCGGCGCCGAGGCCGGAGGACTGGCTCACGCACCTGGCGTGGCGCCCGCACGTGGACGGCGCCATCGAGAACCACGAACTGCCCTGCACCCACCCGCAGTTGCTGCGGGACGAGCACGTCGGGGCCATCGCCGACGTACTCGCGGAACACCTGGAGGTACCGCAACGATGACCGCGACGGAGCCGGGCCCCTTCGACCCGCCGGCCGACGGCCGGGACGACGCCTTCCTCGTCCTCGTCAACAGCGCGGGCGACCACTCGCTGTGGCCCGACTGGCGTGCCGTCCCGCAGGGTTGGCGCCGCAGCTTCGGACCGGACACGCACGGGGAGTGCCTGCGGCGTCTTTCGGCACGGTGAGGGGGCGGCAACCGGTGGGCGGCACTGACTGCGCCGGCTTCGCGGAGGCGCCGTCCCGGGCAGCGGAGGCGCACGGGCAGTGAACCCGGTTCCGTGGCGGGGTCCCTGAGTCGGTCGAGCGACCATGCCGCCGCGTCGGGGTCCCACTCGGTTCCGGGCGTGCCCTCGCGAGAGACTGCACCGTGCGCCAACGGATGCCCCTGCGACCCCTCGACACCGTGCACGTACATATAGGCATATCGTGGGAACGTGCAAGGGTTCGGAGCGACGAGCCCCGGAGGAACGCGCGGGAGGACGAGCGATGCCAGACCAACAGCACACCGCGCACTGCTGCGCGCCCGCGAGAACGGAAAGCCCCACGACCCGGCCGGCCGAAGCGCGCACCGGGGCCGCACCCGCCTGGGTCGGCACCGGGACCCACGGGATCGAACAAGCGCAGGTGCCCGCCGGGGAGTTCGCGATGGGCGACGCCCACGACGACGGACAGCCGACGGACGGCGAGGGCCCCGTGCACCAGGTGGCGCTCCCCGGCTTCGAGATCGACGCGACCTGCGTCACGGTCGCCGACTTCGCGGCCTTCGTCGAGGCCACCGGATACCGCACGGAGGCCGAGGAGTTCGGCTGTTCCGCCGTGTTCCACCTCGCGGTGCGCGCACCCGCGGACGACGTCCTCGGGGCCTCGGCCGGCACCCCGTGGTGGCTGGCGGTGAAGGAGGCCGACTGGCGCCGCCCCGGCGGGCGCCGTTCCGACGCGTACGAGACGCCCGACCACCCCGTCACCCACGTCTCCTGGCACGACGCCGCGGCGTACTGCGCCTGGGCCGGGCGCGCCCTGCCGACCGAGGCGCAGTGGGAGTACGCGGCCCGCGGCGGTCTCGCCGGCGCCCGCTACCCGTGGGGGGACGTGCTGCGCCCGGACGGCGCGTGGCGGTGCAACATCTGGCAGGGCACCTTCCCGGTGCACAACACCATGGCGGACGGCTACCTGACCACGGCTCCCGTCCGCGCCTTCGAGCCCAACGGTTACGGACTGTGGCAGACGGTCGGCAACGTCTGGGAGTGGTGCGCCGACCGGTTCTCGCCCGTCCACTACACCTCGGGGCCGGTGACCGCGCCCACCGGCCCCGAGGAGGGCAACACCCGGGTCATGCGCGGCGGTTCGTACCTCTGCCACGACTCCTACTGCAACCGCTACCGGGTGGCCGCGAGGTCGTCGAACACTCCGGACTCGGCCACGGCCAACCTCGGCTTCCGTACGGTCGGCCGCCCCTAGGCGGTTGCGTCCGGACCAGCCCGACGAAGGCGGCGAGCACGTGCGCCGGTCCCGACAGCCCGGAGTCTCACTCGGAGCCGGAGGGCGCGGTGGGCATGAGGGCGTGCTGGGCACGGCGCATGAAGGCGTAGTACCTGGAGCGCGCGAGTTTCACCTGGCCGGATACGTCGATGCTGGTGGGCCGGTCGAGGTCGGGGCTGTCGTGGTGCGGGTACGCCGCGAGGGACGTGTGGACATCGAGGATGCGGGCCCGCAACTCTTCGCCGGCTTCCTGCACAGGTGTGGGGCCGACGAGTGCGAGACGTGAGCAGGCGTTGTAGAAGGCTTCGAAGTCCCCGAAGAGTTCGCGCAGTCTTTCCACAGAGGGAGGGCCGTAGAGGTACGCGTCGTCCGCGGCGCCGCTCAGGACGGGTGAAAGGTTCGCGTACGCGTCGGCGACTTCGCGGTAGGCGTCGTGCCGTGTCCGGCGTCTCCACTGATTGCGCTCTGCTTCGTGCTGACGGTGTGCTTGGTCACGCGCGGTCTTGATGCTCAGCAGACCGGTTACAGCGGCTCCGGCGATGGCGGCCAAAGCTGCGATGGCGGCTGTCCAGACTTGGTCCATGCAGGAGGACGATAGGGACTCGCCCGCGTCACCGCGCGGACCGGAGAAAGATGCCGCGACGCGGAGCCCGGCCAGTGGATCGCGGCGGTCTTCCCGTGACGGGTCGCTATGCCGCGCCACTGGTCGGGTAGCCGGGTCGCGTCGCCGTGACCCGGCTACCCGACCGACACCGGGCCTCGCCACCCGCTTCGAGGGACGAGCCATCCGCTACCGAACGGTGTTCAGCCTCGTCCGCCGCACACTCCGGCCCCGTGACTTCGCGGACACGCCCCAGCCGCGACGCGGGCAAGCGCAGCCGGGGCACCCGCGCGACTACGGTCGCGCACCGCTCACCACTCGGCGAACGAGCCGTCGTCGTGCCGCCAGACGGGGTTGCGCCACCGCGCCCCCACCTCGGCGGCACGGCGCACCGCACGCTCGTCGATCTCGATCCCGAGGCCCGGGGCTCGCAGGCGCTCGACATAACTCTCCGACGTCGCGAAGACGCCGGGATCGACGAGGTAGTCGAGCAGGTCGGAGCCGACGTTGTAGTGGATGCCGAGGCTCGTCTCCTGGATGAGCGCGTTCGGCGAGGCGAAGTCGACCTGGAGGCTCGCGGCGAAGGCGATCGGTCCGAGCGGGCAGTGCGGAGCCAGCGAGACGCCGTACGCCTCGGCGAGCGAGGCGATGCGGCGCACCTCGGAGATACCACCCGCGTGCGAGAGGTCGGGCTGGGCGACGGCGAGGCCGGAGCCGACCACCTCGCGGAAGTCCCAACGGGAGAAGAGGCGCTCGCCGGTGGCGATCGGGATGCTGGTGGACGCGCATATCGCCGGGTAGTCGGCGGTGAGTTCGGGGACCAGCGGCTCCTCGACGAAGAGCGGGTGGAAGGGTTCGAGCAGGCGGAGCGCCCGGCGCGCGACCGCAGGGGAGAGCCGGCCGTGGAAGTCCACGGCGATGTCGAAGTCGTCACCCGCGGCCTCGCGCACCGCGGCGACCCGCGCGACCATCGCGTCGAGCGCCGCCTTCGACTCCAGCCCGCGCATCCTGCCGGAGCCGTTCATCTTGACGGCGCCGAGCCCCAACTCCTTCTTCTCCAGGGCGGCTTCCGCGACGCCGGCGGGATCGTCGCCGCCGATCCACGCGTAGGTGCGCATCCGCTCGCGCACCGCACCGCCGAGGAGTTCGTGGACCGGGACGCCGAGGCTCTTGCCCTTGATGTCCCACAGGGCCTGGTCGATACCGGCGACGGCGCTGGAGAGGATCGGGCCGCCGCGGTAGAAGCCGCCCTTGGTGAGGGTCTGCCAGTGGTCCTCGATCCGGAACGGGTCGGCGCCTATCAGGTAGTCGGAGAGCTCCTCCACCGCGGCGGCGACGGTCGCCGCGCGGCCTTCCACGACGGGCTCGCCCCAGCCGGTGGGGCCCTCGTCCGTGTGGACCGCGAGGAACAGCCACCGCGGTGCGACGGAAAACGTCTCAAGTCCCGTGATCTTCATTCGGATACCTCCGAGGTGGTGGACGGGGTCAGCGAGCCGGCCAGCTCGCGGACCCTTTCGAGCTGCGCGGGATCGGCGAGCGCCGAGCCGAGCGCGACGCCGGCGGCGCCGGTGTCGAGATAGGTCCGGGCGGTGTCGAGGTGGACGCCTCCGGTGGCGACGAACCGTGCCTGCGGGAACGGCCCGTGCATCGAGCGGAGCCAGTCGGGGCCGAGGTCGGAGGCCGGGAACATCTTCAGCCAGTCGAGCCCGAACGCCAGCACGCGCTGCACCTCGCTCGCGGTGGCGACGCCCGGGAGGTGAGGCAGTCCCGCCGTGAGCGAACTCCCGGCCACCGCGGGGTCGAATCCGGGCGCCACTGTGAAGACGGCTCCGGCGTCCGCCGCCTGCCGCACGTGCGCGGCGCTCGTCACCGTGCCGGCGCCGACGGGCAGCCCACGGGCGCGGCCGGCCTCGACCGTGGCGGCCAACGCGTCGAGCGCGGCCGGCGACTGGATCGGCACCTCGACGAGGCGGATGCCGACGTCCCAGGCCCGCTCGGCCAGTTGGACGGTCCGCGCGGCGTCGAAGCCGCGCAGTATCGTCATCAGCGGAAGGTGTGCGAAGTGCGTGGCGAAGAACGCCCCGGTGTCGTCGGTCATTTCATCCATCCCAGGTCGCGTGAGATCGCTTGCGCCGTCTCACGAATCAGCGGGAGCCTGCTGCGCAGCTCCGTAAGGTCGAGTTGCTCCTTGAGCGCGGTCACCGACAGCGCCGAGGTCACCGCGCCTGTCGCGTTCCGGATCGGCAGCGCGATGCAGTTGACGAAGCTCTCGTGCTCGCCGTCGTCCTCCGCGTGGCCGCGTTCGCGGATCTCTTCCAGGTGCGCGGTGAAGGCGTCCCTGCCGGCCACGGTCGTCGGCGTGAACCGCTCGAACGAGCAGGTGGCGAGGAGGCGTTCGCGCTCCTCGTAGTCGGCCCAGGCGAGGATCGCCTTGCCGACGCCCGAGGCGTGCAGGCGCACGCTCTTGCCGATCTGGGAGTAGAGCCGCACCCTGCCGAACGACTCCGCCTTGTCGGCGTAGACGATGCGGTCTCCGTCGATCACCGCGACGTGCACGGTGACGTGGAGTTCGGCGGCAAGGGCCTGCACGTGGGAGTGGGTGACGCTGCGGAGGTCGAACTGCTCCGTCACCGCCTGGGCGAGTCCCACCAACCGGTAGCCGACGACGAACGTGCCGTCCTCCGCACGCCGGGCGAGCCCGCCGTTGACCAGGTCCTGCATCAGTCGCAGGGCGGTGGTGCGGTGCACGTCGAGCTCGGCCGCGATGTCGGAGGGGCGTTGCGGCCCCGTACTCATGAGTTCGAGGATGCTGATGGCGCGCTCGACGGCCTGGCTCACGACGCCACCTCGCGCATCTCGCGGAGCCCGCTCGCGTCGACGTGGTCGGCGACGGAGCCGAGGGCGAGCTCCGCCGTACGGTGCCCCAGGCGCAGGCGGTCGTCCGGCTCGGCGCCGTGCAGCAGCGCCGAGAGGTACCCCGCGGCGAACGCGTCTCCCGCGCCGACCGGCTCCACCACCTCGATCTCCGCCGCGGGTTGGAACCAGCGGTCCGGACCGTCGAAGAGCGTGGCTCCCACCTCGCCGTCCTTGACGACGAGCTGTCCGGTCGCCCCGATGAGCTCCCGTACGTCCTCGGGTGCGGCGGTGCCCCAGAGGGCGGCGGCCTCGTCGAGCCCCACGAGGACGACGTCCGCCTGCCGTGCCGTCTCGCGCAGGACACGCGCGGCCTCGCGCGAACTCCACAGCGCCGGCCGGTAGTTGACGTCGAAGACGCGCAGGCCGCCGGCCCGCTGCGTCCGCGCGAACAGTGCGGAGACCGCCTCGGCGCAGGAGTCGGAGAGGGCGACCGTCACACCCGAGGTGTAGCCGAGCCGCACGTCGCGGAAGGCGACGGCGTCGAGATCGGCCGCGCTCATGCGTGAGGCCGCGGAGCCCGCCCGGTAGTAGTGGACCCTGGTTCCCCCGGGCCCGGGGTCCTTGAAGTAGACGGCGGTCGGGGCCGCCGGATCGCGCACCACGGTGCTGGTGTCGACCCCGGAGGCCGCGATCTCGGAGACGACGCGCTCCCCCAGCGGGTCGTCTCCGAGCCGGCTCACCCAGCTCACCCGGTGGCCGAGATCGGCGAGGTACTGCGCCGTGTTCGACTCGGCGCCGGCCACCCGCAGTTGGGCGTCCGTCGCCGATCGCAGGGGGGTCGACGCGGGCGGTGCGACGAGCACCATCGATTCGCCGAGACACACAACGTCGGGCGGGGGGGCGTGGGTTGAGCGGGAATCCGAAGCAGCGGCCACGTGCGTATCGCCCACCGGAACCTCCTCGATCATCGTCAGGGTTGTGCAAATTATGCACACCTTGTGCAGATGTGCCACCGCCAGCATACTGGCCCGGCTGTCGACCACAGACGGCCCGGAAAGTGAGCGGCGAAGGAGCCCCCCACGTGAGCACATCGACAACCACCAGCAGCAAAGCCCCACTTCGCACGAGAGGGGTACCGTCCTGGTTCATCTACGTCTTCGGCGCCCTCGGCGCGGTGCTGTGGGGCTACGACACGGGTGTGATCTCCGGGGCGCTGCTCTACATCAAGCGCGACTTCGCCATCTCCTCGGCGGGGCAGGGACTCGTCACGTCGTCCTTCACGATCGGCGCCGCGGCGGGCGCACTCGTCACGGCGCTCCTCGTCGACCGGCTCGGCAGAAAGAAGCTGCTGCTCATCGCCGCCGGCATCTTCGTCGTCGGCACGCTGATGTCCGGACTGGCGGGCGACGAGGTCGTCCTGATCGTCGGTCGAGCGGTGCTGGGCGTCGGCATCGGCTTCGTGTCGGTGAACATCCCGATCTACCTGTCGGAGATCTCGCCGGCCCGGATACGGGGCCGCATCGTGTCGCTCACTCAGTTCATGAACGCGACCGGCATCCTGCTCGCCTACCTCTCCAACCTCGCGTTCTCTCCGACCGGAGCATGGCGGTGGATGATCGGGATCGCCGTGGTGCCCGCGGTGCTGCTCTTCTTCGGCGTGCTGTTCCTCCCCGAGAGCCCCCGGTGGCTCGTCGGGAAGGGCCGCATCGCCGACGCCCGGGCGACGTTGGCCGCCCGGGACGACGGTGCCGACCCGGTCGTCACGATCCGCGAGATCGAGGAGGGGCTCGCCGCCGGTCGCGGCGCATGGCGCTCGCTGCTGCGGCCCTGGGCACGCAAGCCCGCCGCCATCGCCGTCCTGATGACCGTCCTCGCGCAGTTCCTCGGCATCAACGCCATCACGTACTACGCGCCCACGGTGCTGACCTCCGTCGGCTTCAGCGACAGCGCCTCACTGATCACGACCGTGGGGTTCGGCGCCGTCTCCGTCATCGCCACGGTCTTCGCCGTGCGCTACGGGGACTCCGTCGGGCGCCGGCCACTGCTCATCGCCGGTGCGGCGATCACAGGGACGACGATGCTGCTCACGGCGATCTTCTCGTGGTCCTTCGGCATCACGGCAGGGATCACCGGTGTGGTGGCCATCATCTGCTTCTGCCTCTTCAAGGGCGCGTTCTCCTCGACGTGGGGGCCCATCTCCCGCGTCGTCGAGACGGAGATCCTGCCGATCTCCATCCGCGGTACGGCGATGAGCGTCGCCGAGGTCGCCAACTTCATGGCGATATTCGTCGTCACGCTCTTCTTCCCCATCCTGCTCCAGGCGGGCAGCGGATTCGCCTTCTTCACCTTCGCGTTCATGGGCGCGGTCGCGGTGGCCGTGATCGTGTTCTTCGTCCCCGAGACCCGGGGGCGCACGCTGGAGGAGATCGAGGCCGAGATGCGGGAGGGGCCCGCCGCCCGGGCCGCGCAGCGGAACGGTCCGCCCGCGCCGGCGGACGACGTGGCATCCGCCGGCCACGTCGACTGACGCCAACACCCCCACGCACCAGGGCTGTCACACCAGCAAGGAGAAAGCACATGCCCGACGGGCGCCCCAACATCGTCTTCATCATCACCGACCAGCAGCGCTTCGACACGATCGCGGCGCTCGGCCACGAGCACGCCCTCACCCCGAACCTCGACCGTCTCGTCCACGAGGGGACCGCCTTCACCCACACCTACGTCACGGCACCCTCCTGCGCCCCCTCCAGGGCGAGCCTGTTCACGGGCCTCTACCCGCACAGCAACGGCGTGCTCAAGAACAACGACCCGTGGAGCCACTCCTGGGTCGAGCTCCTCGCCGCCGACGGTTACCGGTGCGCCAACGTCGGCAAGATGCACACCTTCCCGTACGAGACGTCGATCGGCTTCCACGAGCGTCACGTCGTGGAGAACAAGGACCGGAGCAATCCGACCCTCCCGTTCTTCCTCGACCAGTGGGACAAGGCGTTCTGGGCCCGCGGGCTCGTCAAACCGGACCGGGCGACCAAGTACCGTGCCATGCCCGACTACCAGGACCGCCTCGGAGCCTACGTGTGGGAGGCGCCGGACGACCTGCACGCCGACAACTTCATCGGCGGCCTCGCGACGCTGTGGCTCGACCGCTACCCGGGCGAGGAGCCCTTCTTCCTCCAGGTCGGCTTCCCCGGGCCGCACCCGCCGTACGACCCCACGGAAGAGCACCTCGCGCGCTTCGACGACATCGAGATGCCGCTGCCGGTCAACTCGCAGGCGGACATGGACAGTCAGCCCCACGCGCTGAAGGATCTCAGGCGCGACAACCTGGAGGTCGACCACGACGGGATCGTCCACCTCGAGAACCCGACCGACGAGCAGGTGCTCCGCCAGCGAAAGCACTACATGGCGAACATCTCCATGATCGACGAACAGGTCGGCTTCCTCATCGAGGCACTCGAGCGGCGCGGAGCCCTCGACGACACGGTCATCATCTTCACCTCGGACCACGGCGACTGCCTCAACGACCACGGCCACATCCAGAAGTGGTCCATGTACGAACCCAGCGTGCGGGTCCCCGCGCTCGTGCGCGGCCCGGGCGTGGTGCCGGGGCAACTCGTGGACGGGCTCACCTCGATGATGGACCTCGGCCCGACGGTGCTTCAGCTCGCCGGTATCGAGCCGCCGGAGTGGATGGAGGCCGAGTCCCTGCTCCCCGCGCTCCACGGCGAGCCCTGGACGGGACGTGAGTACGCCTTCTCGGAGCACGCCAGGGACATGATCCTGCAGGCGACGGCCCTCATGACGATGGTGCGCGACGCCAACATGAAACTCGTCGAGTTCATCGACTCCGACGAGGGCCAGCTCTTCGACCTCGAAGCCGACCCGCGGGAGGAACACAACCTCTGGGACGACCCGGAGTTCGAGGCGCACCGGCGCCGCCTCTCCGGCGTCATCGCGCGCTGGCGCGGAACGAGCCAACTGCGCACCGCTCCGTGGAGCGAGCAGTTCCGCTGAGGCCACCGGCCGCCGCAACCGCTCCCGTACGGCGGACGAGCGGCTGCGTGGACGAGTCGGCGCAGCTCGCCCACTGG
The DNA here is from genome assembly GCF_000262345.1 of Streptomyces xiaopingdaonensis. Lineage (GTDB taxonomy): Bacteria > Actinomycetota > Actinomycetes > Streptomycetales > Streptomycetaceae > Streptomyces > Streptomyces xiaopingdaonensis. The sequence goes on from NZ_AJTQ01000186.1 coordinate 78,097, forward strand.
CGTCCGGGGCTCGCGGCCCGGTTGTCTACACGCGCTCCGGTGGACGCCAGTCGGCGATTCCGTCGAGTGCACGCAGCATGAGTTCGGGGGCCAGGCGGCCGACGACGGCGAACGCGGCGTTGCGCACGGCGCACGCGGGTGCGCTGGTGAGCGTCGTCGTCCGCGCGGCGCGTGCCGACTGCTGCACGATCCTGGTCGTGCGGGGTAGGCGCAGCCGGGTGTAGGAGGCCGGTGCGAGGGTGGTGTCTCCGGCGGGGTCGGCGAGTTGCCCGAGTACGACGGCGTCCTCGACGGCCTGGTTGCCGCCTTGACCGATGCTGGGGGTCATCGGGTGCGCGGCGTCGCCGAGCAGGACCACCCGGCCGTGGTGGTGGGCGGGAAGGGGCGTGGCGAGGTGGTGGACGTCGTTGCGCAGGACCGCTCTCTTCGGCAGCGTCTCGAGGAGTTGCGGCAAGGGCGGGTGCCAGGAGCAGAACAGGCGCCGCAGCTTCGCGAGTTCGTCGTCGTGGGCGTGGTGCGCGGCGGGTTGGGCGGCGGCCGCGTAGGCGTAGACCCGGCCGTCCGGGAGGGACTGGGTTCCCCACATCCGCCCGCGTCCCCAGGTCTCGTGCGGCTGGACTCCTCCCGGCGGGGCGTCGGTGAGGAAGCGCCAGGTGGTGAAACCCGCGTAGCGGAGGCCGGGGTGGGCGGGGAACAGGCTCCGCCGGGTCGCGGAGTGGATGCCGTCGGCGGCGACGACGAGGTCCGCTTCCAGGGATCGCGCACCGGCGGTCACGGTGGCGGGCCGTTCGGGACCGCCCGGATCGGCGAGTACCGCTTCGGCGCCGGTGCGCAGTTCCGCGCGGGCCGGCAGCCGGGAGCGGAGCAGGTCCACGAGGGCGGTACGGGTCAACAGGACGAGGGGGTCCCCGAAACGCGCGCTGGTCCGGTCCCCGGTGATCGGCACCAGCCATCGGCCCGACGGCGCGCGCAGGCCCCCACGTCCGGTCCAGGTGCGGAGGGCGCGTACGGCGTCTCCCAGCCCGATGACGTCCAGGGCTCGCAGCGCGTTGGGGGCCAGGGAGATGCCCGCGCCGACGGGTTCGAGTTCCGAGACCTGTTCGAGGACGGTGACCGACCAGCCGCGGTCGGCCAGGATCGCGGCCGCCGTCAGCCCGCCGATCCCGGCTCCGATCACCACGGCCCGTGGGGAGCCCGACCTCCGCGAACCTCCGTAGGGGATTCCCACCGTCACCTCCTCAGGACGCCCCACTCGTACGCATCCGCAACCGGGGTACGGCAAAGATCTGTTGCACGAGTTCCTGGTGTACGAGTCCGCTGCCGCACATGACGACCGCCGACGCGACAGACCGTATCGTCCCCGGCCGGGCGCGACCTCAAGCGGACCACACGGCCGTCCTCCCCCGGCGGAGAATGTCGGGTGACCACTCGTCCGGGGCAGGGGGCGGTTGGTAACGCTGGCCTGGAGGCGCGAAGCGGGGCTGTTCGTCGGCTCCGCTGTGTGGGCGGTGATAGTTGCAGTGGATGCCCCAGAGGGCGATCGCAGTTGATCGGGCGTGTTCGCCAGTAAACCCTCGGGCGCAGAGGAGTTCCTCGGCCAGGACGCGTTGACAGCGCTCGGCACCCGACCGGACACCATCACCCAACACACACGACCTGCTGCGGGCAGGAACGCACCTGGCGGCAGTGATCGAATTCGCCGCAGGGGCGGGACAAACGGTCCGTCACGTCGCACGAGCCGTGTCAATAACGTCCCGTCCCGCAACAGCCAGCCGCATTCTTTTCGTCATGGCCGACCGCGAAGAAAGGGTCCTGGTCGTCCAACTCGCCGAGAAAGGCTCACCGTGGCCCACCATGCTCCTCACTATGGTTTCCGCTGCCACACGTTTCGCGAAGCCCCGGCGAGGAGAATGTATGCACGAACAACCAAGCGATGCCGAGGACGACGTGGGCGGCGGATTCAGTGGCGAGCCGGAGCTGTCGCCGCAGCAACAGAAGCTTTCTGGTATCCCCGGCGATACGTCCCACTCCGCGAAGTGGAACATCTACCATGTGGCCTTGGTGGCCGCGCTGGGTGGACTACTGTACGGATATGACACCGGGGTCATTTCGGGAACCCTCGATCAGATCGCCCAGGATTTCGAGATCACGAATTCCTATGAGTTGTTCGGTGTCAGCATCCCCAACAACACCATCGAGCAGATGATCACCTCCTCGATTCTGCTCGGTGCCGTGATCGGCGCGCTCGCGGCAGGACCATACACTGTGCGGTTCGGGCGGCGGACCACGATCCTGACGGTCGCTGTGCTTTTCGCCGTCGGGGTGGTGCTTGCGGCATTGTCCCCCGAACCGCTCTCGCTCATCGGCAGTCGACTGCTGCTGGGTTTGGCGGTGGGTGGCAGCACCCAGACCATCCCTACCTACATCGCTGAACTTTCCCCTCCCGGTCGTCGCGGTGGTTTCGTCACCTTCTTCAATATGGCCATCGGCATCGGCATTCTGAGTGCGGCGATCGTGAACGCAGTATTCAGTGATGTCGCCTGGCACTGGAAGATCGTGGTAGCCGTCGTCCCCGCAGTCATTCTGATCATCGGCATCCTCACGCTGCCCGAGAGCCCACGCTGGCTCGTGCGGCATGAGCACATCGACTCCGCACGGAAAGTGCTGCGTTGGGTGCGACCCACTGGTCAGATCGCTGACAGCGAGGTGCGGGATATTCAGGAAGTCCTGCGCAGGGAGAGCGAGGCCGAGGAGGGCCCTTGGCGGGCGCTCGGCGAGAAGTGGCTGCGTCCGGCGCTGATCGCCGGAATCACGGTGGCGGTCTTCACTCAGATCACCGGACTTGAAATGATGATCTACTACACGCCGATCATCCTGACCGACGTGGGATTCGCTCCCTCGTTCTCGCTGGAGGCCAATGTCTACGTCGGCGTCGTGTACGTGGTGATGACGCTGGTCGGCAAACTGCTGGTGGACCGCATCGGCCGCCGGCGTCTGATGCTCATCATGCTGCCCGGCTCTGCGCTTTCGATCGCGCTGTTCGGCCTGCTCTTCATCGTCTCCGAGGACCAGCCCAACGGGTGGCTCGCGTTGGCGATGCTGCTGGCGTTCATGTTGTTCCAGACCGGGGGTATCCAGGTCGTCGGCTGGCTGATCGGCTCCGAGATGTATCCACTGCGGATTCGTCCCGCGGCCACCGGTGTGCACGCTGCGGCACTATGGGCGTCGAACCTCGTCGTCACTTCCAGCGCGCTCAGCCTGGTCAGTGCGCTTTCCCTGGGCGGGGCGATGCTGGTGTACGCCATGTTGAACGTTCTCGCCTGGGTCGTCATCTTCTTCCGCGTGCCGGAGACCAAGGGGCGTTCGCTGGAGGCCATCGAGCAGGACCTGAAGCGCGGCGTCTTCTTGCCGCGGACGAAGACCTCATGAGGAGGGTGGTGCGCATGGCGGTGTCGTCGTCGGGCGCGCGGGCAAAGACAGGTGGAGTAGGCGATGTCCTTGGGTTCCATGAGGCTCGCCGTGCCAGTAGCCGGTGGTGCGAGCCCTCTCGCCGCCAGGGCCTGATCGGGCTGCCGCCCGCCCATCAACCCGCCCCGCCGCACGTCAACACACGTCCGGCGGGGCCCCGTTGACCGCTACTCCGCCATGCTTCCCTTGACATCGGCGAGGACCGCGCGCGCCGCGAGCGGCCCGCCGGCGCTGTTCCAGGCGGAGCCCTCCACGACGACGACGTGGTCGTCGCGCACGGCGTCGAGGCGTGCGAAGTTGCGGATGTCCTTCGCCTCCTTCAGTGCCTTCTCGCCGGACGCCCGGTCGTCGAGGGTGCCGAAGAAGAGCCAGTCGCCGTCGATGGTGCGGAGCTTCTCCAGACTGACGGGCTCGCTGTGGCCCACGCTCTCGCCCTGCTGGTCCTCGGGGCGCTTCAGGCCGAGGGAGGCGAGCGTCGAGCCGACGTGGCCCTTGCCCTTGCCGACGACCGAGGGCGCCCCGTCCTGCCAGCGCACCACGCTCGTGACGGCCTCGGCGTTGTCCTTCAGCCCGTCCTCGGTCTCGCGTACGTCGGCGTCGAACTCTTCGAGCCACTTCTGGGCCTTCGCCTTGTCGCCGAGCGCGTCGGCCGTGGCGAGGAAGGACTTCTGCCAGTCCTCGTTGAGTTTCGCGGTGAGCACCGTGGGGGCGATCCGGCGGAGCTTGTCGGTGACGCGCTTGGAGCCGGTCGTCTCGTCGAGGAGGATCAGGTCGGGCTCGAGGACGGCGAGCTTCTCGAGGTCGGGCTCGGCGACGGTCGCGACGACCTTCGCCTTCCCCGCCTTCTTCGCCAGGTAGCTGGAGACGCCCTGTTGGCCTCGCCCCGCGGTGGCGCCGACGGGCTGGTGGCCGAGGGCGAGCGCCGCATCGAGGGTCGGCTCGCTGAGCGTGACGACCTTCTTCGGCTCTTCGGGTACCTCGGCCTTCTTCCCGTCGGCGCCTGTGACGGTGCGGGTGCCCGCGTCCGCGGCGGGCTTGGAGGACGAGGAGGACTCCTCGCCACCGCAGCCGGTGAGGACGGCGGCGCCCGCGAGGGCGGCGGCGACGGCGGCTCTGCGCGTACGGGAGGCGGTGAGGGACATGGGTGCTTGCTCCTGTGGAAGTAGCGGGTTCAGAGGGTGTGGAGGGCGGCGAGGCCGTCGGCGAGCGCACCGCTCCAACAGGTGTAGTCGTGGCCGCCGTTGAACTCGGTGAGCACGGTCGGGTAGCCGCGCGAGTCGAGGCGGGTGAAGAGTTCGCGCACCATGGTGGCCATCGCTCCCTCGTGCAGCCCGACGTCCAGGCGCACCCGCAGGCCCTCACGGAGGGGGAGTTCGGCGAACCGGCGGCTCATCCACTGCTCGCCGGTCTCCATCTTCGACGGGATGCCCGGCCCGATGTCGGGACGCCACCACAGCGAGGGGGACTGCGCGACGACGTTGCCGACGCGGTGGGTGCGCTGCTCCAGCCCGACGTGGAGCGCGCCCAGCCCGCCGAGGCTCTGCCCCGCGACGGTGGTGCGGCGCGGGTCGGCGCGGAGCGGCCAGCGGGCGGCGGCCCAGGGGAGCAACTCCTCGGTGAGGAAGTCGGTATAGGGCTGCCGACCGCCGAACTCCCGCATGCGCGTGGCGTTGTCGACGGCATCGGGGGCGAGGACGACGAGCGGGCGGACCGCGGCGTCGGCGTGCAGGTTGTCGAAGAGGTCCTCGGCGGCGAGCTGTCCGAACCACATGTCGCCGTCGAGGAGGAGGAGTACGTCGGCGCCGTCCGCGGGCTCTGCGGCGGTCGGGGGCAGGTAGGCCCATACGTCGCGGGTGGCGCCGAGCGCCTCGGAGCGCAGGCGGTGCCGCTGCACCTCGCCCCGCGGCACGCCGCCGCGCCGGCCGGCCCACGGCTGCCGAGGTGCCTCGGGGAGCGCGAAGACGGAGCCGGGCGGGCCGTGCCAACGGGTGGCGATCGTACGGGGGTTGAGCGGGTCGCCGACCGCCTCGGCGGCGAGCGAGCGGAGCCGGTCGTGCGTGGGCTCGGCCGCGTCCTCGGTGGCGGCGATGCGGTAGGAGCCCCGGTGGTCGGCGCGCAGCCGGTAGGTGAAGTGCCAGACGTCGGTGCCGTCGAGGTGCTCCATGAGCCCCGAGGTGTAGTCGCCGCGGTCGATGAGCCGGTTGGCGAGGAGCAGGACCGCGCCCGTGGTGTCGCCGCCGCGCCGGAGGAACGTGACGGCCCGGTGGTGCGGCTCGTTGGGGAGCGGCTCGATGAGCGGCGTGCCCGACGTGCGCACCTCGACCCAGAAGCGGTCGAGTGCGGCGGCGCGCGCGTCCGGGCCCGGCAGTTCGTCGAGGTCGCGCGCGAGACGCGCGACGCGGGGGCTGCGGGCGCGGCCCGGTGCCGCGGGGTGGCCGGCTCCCGGGCCGCGGGCGGGCTCGGGGGTGCCGTGGGGGACGGAGTCGGGGGGCGCGGTCGCCTGCGGAGGGTGGGCGGCGGTCATCGAGTTCTTCCCTGCGTCAGGGCGAGTTGGACGAGTCGGCCGACGGTCTCGGCGGGGCTGGGCATCGCGGCCATTTCGGCTGCGGTCTCCCGTGCGGCGTCGGCCAGGGCCTCGTCGGTGAGGAGTCGCTCGACGAGCGCGGGGGTGAGGTCGTCTTGGCCGTCGGGGACGAGCCCGCAGCCCCGGTGGCGTACCGCGGCGGCGTTGGCGGGGCGGTCGGCGCCCTCGCCGAGGACGATCTGCGGGAGCCCGGAGTCGAGCGCGGTGAGGGTGGTGCCCGCGCCGCCGTGGTGGACGACGGCGTCGGAGGCGTCGAGGAGCGCGCCGAGCGGAATCCAGTCGACGGTGCTGACGTTCTCGGGGAGTTCGCCGAGCGCGGCGACGTCGGCGCCCCCGAGCGCGAGGACGAACTCGGCGTCGGTGCGGCGGGCGGCCTCGACGACCCACGCCACGGGCGAGACACCGTCGACGGCGGGCCGTACGGTGCCGAGCGTCACGGCGACCCTCGGCCGCCGCCGCGGCGCGAAGAGCCAAGGGGGCAGCGCGGCCCCGCCGTTGTAGGGCACGTACCGCATCGACCAGCGGCGCGGCTCGTCGGTCGTGGTCATGCTGGGCGGCGCGACGTCGAGCCAGGCGGCGACCGGCTCGGGCCCGTCGAGGCCGTGGCGTTCGTAGCCCCCGGCGAGCGCGTCGTTCATCATCGCGACGTGGACCCCGGTGTGCCCGAACCCGACCGCGTGCAGCACGGAGGGCAACCCGAGGCGGGCGGCGACGAGTTGGCCGACGACGCCGTTGGGCGTGTGGACGACGAGGTCGGGCCGCCATTCCTGCGCGACCCGCACCATGCGGTCGGCCATCTCGTCGCTGAAGAAGGAGAATCCGCGGCCCTTGGCGGGGCGGCCTGCCTCGCCGGGCGAGGGCGGTCTTCCCTGCCGCTTCTTCTCCATCTCGGCGTAGCGAGCGTCGGGATCGAGGCCGGGGGCGCAGTCGGCCGCCAACAGCCCGGCTTCCGCGGTGCGTTGGACGGCGGCGCCGCACGTGCCGACGAGGACGTCGTGTCCGGCGGCCCGGAACGCCTGGGCGAGCGGAACCATCGGGTAGAGCAGCCCGAAGAACGGCGGTCCTGCCAACAGTACGCGCATGGTGGGTGTTTCCTCCTCGGCTGGGGACGGTCTGAGGCGTTCCGGAACGCCCGCGGGAGTTCCGGGAACCCTGTGCCCGAGGTCACGCCCCGCAGGTGGCATGTTCTACTTAGGTAAGCCTAAGCTAATCACGTGATTCCGAGGCCACCAACACCCGCCCCGTGGTTCCGCCGGCTCGCCGCGGCCTGCCTCCGGCACCGACGGCTGACCCTCGCCGTGGTCCTGAGTTCCGTGCTGGGCACGGGACTTGAGGCCGTCGGCCCGCTCGTCGCCAGGCTCGGCGTCAACGACGCGCTCGACGGCGAGACCCACCGGCTCCACCTGCTCGTCGCCGCGCTCGTCGGCCTCGCCGTGGTGCAGTTCGGCGCCGAGTACACCCGGCGCTTCGTCGGGGGGAAACTCGCCCTCGCCGTCCAACACCGACTGCGTACCCGGGTGTTCGCGTCGATCCAGCAGCTCGACGGGGCGGGGCAGGACACCCTGCGCACCGGGCAGGTCGTCTCCCGGACCAACAGCGACCTGCAACAGGTCCAGATCATGCTCGGCATGCTGCCGATCCCGATGGGCGTCGCGGCGCAGTTCCTCGTCGCGGTCGTCGCGATGGCCTGGTTGGCGCCGCTGCTGACGCTCGTCGCGCTCACCGTCGTCCCCGGACTCGCCTGCCTGACGGCCTGCACCCGCAAGCGGCTCGTGCCCGCGACGAAGGCGGCGCAGGCGCAGACGGCGCGTATCGCCGAGCGGGTCGAGGAGAACGTCACAGGCGTCCGCGTGGTGAAGGGGTTCGGCCAGGAGGAGCGGGAGACCGAGCGGCTCGCCGCCGCCGCGCGCCGGCTCTTCGGGCGCCGCCTGCAAGTGGTGCGGCTCCAAGCGGCCGCGACGGCTTCCATGTCGGCGCTGCCGCCGCTCGGCCAGGTCGCGGTGCTCGGGTTCGGCGGCTGGCTCGCGCTGCGGGGCGGCATCGACATCGGCACCTTCCTCGCCTTCGCCGCGTACCTCTCGCTCCTCGCCGGACCCGCCCGCCTGTTCGCCAACTTCGTGGTGACCGCGCAGCAGGGCCGCGCCTCCGCCGAACGCGTCTACGAACTCATCGACGCGGAGCCGCACATCACGGAGGCGCCCGCCGCCCGACCCGTACCCGCAGGTCCTGTGGGGCTCGCCTTCGAGGGGGTGCGCTTCGGCTACGCGCCGAGCGATCCGGTCCTCGACGGCCTCTCGCTGACGGTCGAGCCGGGCGAGACGGTCGCGCTGATCGGGCCCGCCGGCTCCGGCAAGTCGACCGTCTCGCTGCTGCTGCCGCGGTTCTACGACGTGCAGGCGGGGTCCGTCCGTGTGGGAGCCGCCGAAGACACCGTCGACGTGCGGGAGTTGCGGCTCGACTCGCTCCGGGAGACCGTCGGCGTCGTCTTCGAGGAGCCGTTCCTCTTCTCCGGCAGCGTCCGCGACAACATCGCCCACGGGCGCCCCGAGGCGACGGACGAGGAGGTGGAAGCGGCGGCGCGCGCGGCGGGCGCGCACGCCTTCGTCGCCGCACTGCCCGAGGGGTACGGGACCGAGGTCGGCGAGCGCGGCCTCACCCTCTCCGGCGGCCAGCGCCAACGCGTCGCGCTGGCACGGACGTTGCTGACCCGTCCGCGTGCGCTCGTCCTCGACGACGCCACCTCGGCCGTCGACGCCGAGACCGAGGCCGCGATGCACACCACCCTCGCCGAGGTCACCCGCGGGACGACCACGCTGCTCATCGCGCACCGCCGCGCCACCCTCGACCTCGCCGACCGCGTCGCGGTCCTCGACGAGGGACGCGTCGTCGACGTCGGCACCCTCGACGAACTCACCGCGCGCTGCGCCCTGTTCCGCGAGCTCACCGCGGGGCACAGCGGCTCGGTCGAGGAACGCGTCAACCCGGCCGACGCCCACGGCACCGAGGGCGTCACCCCGGAGCTGTGGCCCGTGACCGGGCCGGAAGCCGCAGACGAGCCCGCGGAGCCGCCGGCAGACCCCGCGCTCGACGAGGACGAACTCCGGCGCCCCCGACCGGACTTGCGCCTCGCCGGCCTGCTGCGCCCGGTACGCGCCGCGCTCCTCGCGGGGCTCGTTCTCGTCGTCCTCGACACGGCCGCGACGGTCTCCCTGCCCCTGTTCGTCCGCCACGGCCTCGACCACGGCGTCGCCGAGGGCGACGGAGCCACCCTGCGGAACGCGGCCCTGGCGGCGCTCGGCGTCGTCCTCGCAGGGTGGGTGCTGCTCCACACGCACACCCGCCTCACCCGCCGCGCGGGGGAACGGGTGCTGTACGGGCTGCGCATCCGCACCTTCGCCCAACTGCAGCGGCTCGGCATGGACTTCTACGAACGTGAGCGCAGCGGCCAGATCATGACCCGGATGGTCAACGACATCGAGGCGCTGTCGACCTTCCTCCAGTCGCACCTGCTCACCTCGCTGGCGGCGCTGGCGACGGTCGCGGGCGTCGCGGTGACGATGCTCGCCGTCGACCTGCCGCTGGCCCTCGCAGGACTCGCGCCGCTACCGCTCGTCGCGCTCGCCACCTTCGTCTTCTGGCGGCTCTCCTCCGCCGCCTACGCCGACGCGCGACGCCGCATCGGGGAGGTCAACTCCACGCTCCAGGAGAACGTTTCAGGGCTGCGCATAGCCCAGGCCGACAACCGGCAGAGGGACACGGCGGCCGAATTCGACAAGCTCTCGGACTCCTACCGCACCTCCCGGCTGCGCGCCCAGCGGTACGCCTCGGTCTACTTCCCGAGCATCAACGTCTGCGCCGAACTGGGGAAGGCGCTGGTCCTGTTCGTGGGCGGCACCTGGGTAGCCGAGGGCAGCCTCGACGCGGGGGTGCTCGTCGCCTTCATGCTCTACCTCGGCCTTCTCTTCTCCCCCATCCAGCAGCTCTCGCTCGCCTTCGACAGCTACCAGCAGGCCGCCGTGGGCCTGCGGCGAACGGTGGAACTCCTCCGGCTGCCCTCCTTGGTCCCCGACAAGCGCCCCGAAGAGGCCGCCCCGCTCCCCCGACGCCTCGCCGGCGCGGTGGAGTTGCGGCACGCCTCGCACCGCTACCCGGGCGCTCCGAGCCCCTCGCTCGACGGTGTGGACCTGCGCGTCGAGCCCGGCGAGACGCTCGCCCTCGTCGGGCGGACGGGCGCCGGCAAGTCCACCGTCGTCAAACTCCTGACCCGGTTCTACGACGTGGCCGAAGGCCAGGTCCTCGTCGACGGCGTCGACGTCCGCGCCTACCCGTCCTCCGCCTACCGGCGCCGCATCGGTTACGTGCCGCAGGAGGCCCATCTCTTCTCCGGCGATCTCGCCGACAACATCAGGTACGGCCGCCCGGAGGCGAGCGACGCCGACGTCGAGGCGGCCGCGAGGGAGACAGGTGCGCTCTCGGTGGTGGCCGCGCAGCCGTACGGCTTCCGGCAGCAGGTCGACGAGCGGGGCCGCAACTTCTCCACCGGGGAACGGCAGTTGCTCGCCCTCGCCCGCGCCCGGCTCACCGACCCGGGGCTGCTCCTCCTCGACGAGGCCACCTCGGCGCTCGACCCCGCGGCCGAGCGGTTCGCCGCGGAGGCGACCTCCGCTTCGACGGGCCCTGGGCGCACGACCGTGCTCGTCGCCCACCGGCTCGCCACCGCCGCACAGGCCGACCGCATCGCCGTCGTGGAGGACGGGCGGATCGCCGAACAGGGCACGCACGAGGCGCTGTTGGCGTCCGGGGGCGCCTACGCGCGGCTCTGGCGCCACCAGCACGGCGCCGACGACCTGACCGTCACCGTGCCCGCCCGACCGATCCCCGGGGCCGAAGCCCCGGAGGCACCCGCCACCGAGGGGAAGCTCCGATGAAGGCTCTCGTACTCGCCGGGGGCACGGGCTCGCGGCTGCGGCCCATCACCCACACCGCGGCGAAGCAGCTCGTGCCGGTCGCCAACAAGCCGGTGCTCTTCTACGGCATCGAGTCGCTCGTCGCCGCCGGCGTCACCGAGATCGGCATCGTCGTCGGCGACACCGCCGAGGAGATCCGCGCCGCCGTCGGCGACGGTGCGCGGTTCGGCGCCGAGGTCACCTATCTGCGCCAGGAGCGTCCCCTGGGCCTCGCGCACGCCGTCCTCGTCGCGCGGGAGTGGCTCGGCGACGACGACTTCGTGATGTATCTGGGCGACAACTTCGTCGTCGGCGGGATCAGCGGCCTCGTCGCCGACTTCCGGGAGCACCGGCCCGAGGCCGGCATCCTGCTCACCAAGGTGAGCGATCCGACGGTCTTCGGCGTCGCCGAACTCGCCGCGGACGGCGGAGTGTTGAGCCTCCAGGAGAAGCCGTCGCAGCCGCGCAGCGACCTCGCCCTCGTCGGCGTGTACCTCTTCACCCCCGCCGTGCACGAGGCGGTGCGCGCCATCGAACCTTCGGACCGCGGCGAGTTGGAGATCACCGACGCTCTGCAGTGGCTGCTCGACCACGACCACGCGGTGCAGGCGACCGTCGTCACCGGCTACTGGAAGGACACGGGCAACGTCCTCGACATGCTGGAGGTCAACCGCTCGGTGCTCGACACCCTCGACGGCACCGTCGCGGGGAGCGTCGACGCGGAGAGCCAACTCGTCGGCCGCGTACGGGTGGAGGAGGGGGCGAGGGTCGAGCGGTCGCGGATCGTCGGGCCCGCGGTCATCGGCGCCGGCAGCGTCGTACGCGACTCCTACATCGGCCCCTCGACCTCCGTCGCCGGCGGGTGCCTCATCGAAGGCAGCGAGGTGGAGTTCTCCATCGTCCTCGACGGCTGCCGCATCGACCGCGCAGGGCGCATCGAAGGATCGCTGCTGGGCCGCACCGTGCACGTCACGGGCGCCCCACGCGCGCCGCGCGCCCACCGCCTCGTCCTCGGCGACCACAGCCGCGTGCACCTCACGACCTGAACGGACACCATGCGCATCCTCGTCACCGGCGGGGCCGGCTTCATCGGCTCCCACCTCGTCGACTCCCTTCTGGCGGAGGGGAGTTCGACCCACCGCACCGTCACCGTCCTCGACGCCTTCACCTACGCGGGCAATCCCGCCAACCTTCCCTCGTCCGCTACCGGTCCGTGCCTCGACGTGGTTGAGGGGGACGTCCGCGACGCCCGCCTCGTCGACGCGCTCATGCGCGACCACGACGCCGTGGTGCACCTCGCCGCCGAGTCGCACGTCGACCGGTCGATCGCGGACGGCGGGGAGTTCGCCTCCACCAACCTGCTCGGTACCCAGACGCTGCTGGAGGCCGCCGTCCGCCACGGCGTCGAGCGCTTCGTGCACGTCTCCACCGACGAGGTGTACGGCTCGATACCGCACGGCGCCTGGTCCGAGGACGAGCCGCTCGCGCCCAACTCCCCCTACTCCGCGAGCAAAGCCGGCTCCGACCTCCTCGCGCTCGCCTACCACCGCACCCACGGCCTCGACGTCCGCGTCACCCGTTGCTCCAACAACTACGGGCCGCGCCAGCACCCGGAGAAGCTGATACCGCTCTTCACCACCCGACTTCTGCGCGGCGAGACGGTCCCGCTCTACGGCGACGGCGGCAACGTCCGCGACTGGCTCCACGTCGCCGACCACTGCCGGGCGCTCCGACTCGTCCTGGAGAGCGGCGAACCGGGCCGCGTCTACAACATCGGCGGCGGCACCGAACTCACCAACCGGGAGCTGACCGAGCGGCTCCTCGACGCCTGCGGCGCCGACCGGGACCTCGTGACGCCCGTCCCCGACCGCAAGGGCCACGACCGGCGCTACCGCGTCGACTGGACCCGCATCCACGAAGAGCTCGGCTACTCGCCGCGGCACCCCTTCGCGGAGGGGCTCGCCGCCACCGTCGCCTGGTACCGCGACAATCCGGGGCGGTGGGCCCGGTGAGTGCCTGGCTGGTCACCGGGGCGCGGGGCATGCTCGGACGCGACGTCGTCGCGGTGCTCGAAGCCGCAGGGGAGCGCGTACTGCCGTGCACACGCGCCGAGTTGGACGTCACGGACGGCGCGGCCGTCGCCGCGGCGCTCGGCACGGCCCGGCCCTCCGTCGTCGTCAACTGCGCCGCGTGGACCGACGTCGACGGCGCCGAGGAGGCCGAGCCGGAGGCACACCGGCACAATGCCGAGGCACCGCGCCTCCTCGCCCGGGCCTGCGCCCGGAACGGCGCGCGGCTCCTGCACCTCTCGACGGACTACGTCTTCCCCGGCACCCACCGCACCCCGTACGCGGAAGATGCACCGCCGGGACCGCGCACCGCGTACGGACGCACCAAACTCGCGGGCGAACAGGCCGTGTTGGCGGAACTGCCGACGGCGGGCGCGGTGGTGCGCACCGCCTGGCTCTACGGCAGGCACGGGCACAACTTCGTCCGCACCATGGCCGGGCGCGCCCTGGCGGGCGGCACCGTCGACGTCGTCGACGACCAGCACGGCCAGCCCACTTGGACGCGCGACGTCGCCCGGCACCTCCTCGCGCTCGGGCGCGCCGACGAGCCGGCGACCGGCGTCCACCACAGCACCTCGGCGGGCCGCACCACCTGGTACGAGTTCGCCCGCGAGGTCTTCCAGCGGTGCGGCGCGGAACCGGCGCGCGTACGGCCCGTCTCCAGCGCGGCGCTCGCACGCGCCGCGCCCCGCCCGGCGTGGAGCGTCCTGGCGCAGAAGCACACACCCGCGCCTCGCCGACCCGCCTCCCGGGACTGGCGGGAGGTGCTCGCCGAGGCGCTCCCCCACATCGTTCCGTCAGGTGCGCAGCACCTCGAAGGAGAGTCGTGAAGGAACCGTTGACGATCGAGGGGGCGTGGCGCCGTACGCCCCGCGTCCACACGGACGAGCGCGGGAGGTTCCACGAACTCTTCCGCCGCGAGGACTCCGTCGAGCCGGGCGAGCGGGTCGAGCGGCTCGAGACGGCGCAGGCGAACTGCTCGGTCTCCCGACGCGGGGCGCTGCGCGGCGTCCACTTCGCCGACGTGCCTCCCGGCCAGGCGAAGCACGTGGCGTGCGTGCAGGGCGCGATCCTCGACGTCGTCGTCGACGTGCGGGTCGGCTCGCCGACGTTCGGCGCGTGGGAGGCCGTCGAACTCAGCGCGGAGAACGGGCGCTCCGTCCACCTCTCCGAGGGCCTGGGCCACGCCTTCCTCGCGCTCAGCGACACCGCCACCGTGGTCTATCTCTGCTCCACCGGGTACGCGCCCGGACGCGAGCACGGCATCCAGCCGCTCGACCCCGGCATCGGCATCGCGTGGCCGCCCGGCATCGAGCCGATCCTCTCCGCGAAGGACCGGGAGGCGCCGACGCTCGCCGAGGCGGCCGAGGCCGGACTCCTCCCCCGCCACGACGCCTGCCTGCGGTACCGCGGCGCCCACCACGGAACGGAGGGCGCCGCGTGACCGCTCTCGCCGCCGACTCGGCTGCGGGCACGGGCAGTTCGGCACGTGCACCGGACTCGGGGTCCGCGCGTGGCGGCGCGGGGCTGGTGCTCGGGGTGGTGCTCCTCTTCGGCTCCGTGGCGCTGAGCCTGTGCGCCGGCGCCGAGGCCGTGCCGCCTGGGACGGTCTGGGACGCGCTGGTGCACGGCACGCGCGGCGAAGAAGCGGCGATCGTGCAGGACATGCGGCTGCCGCGGACCCTCATCGGCGTCGCGGTCGGCGCCGCGCTGGGGCTCGCGGGCGCCGTGATGCAGTCGCTCACCCGGAACCCGCTCGCGGACCCCGGGCTGCTCGGCGTCAACGCGGGCGCCTCCGCCGCCGTCGTCACCGCGATCAGCCTCTTCGGGGTGGAGAGCTTCGGCGGCTACCTGTGGTTCGCCGTCGCCGGCGCGGGGATCGCCTCGGTCGTCGTCAGCGCGCTCGGCGGCAGCGGCGCCGCGACCCCCGTGCGGCTCGCGCTCGCCGGCACCGCGGTGAGCGCGGCGCTCTCCGGGTACATCAACGGCCTCCAACTCCTCGACACGCACGCCCTCGACCGGCTTCGCAACTGGGACGTCGGCAGCCTCGCCGGACGCTCGGGCGACCTGCTCGCACAGGCCGCGCCGCTCCTCGTCGCCGGCGCCTTCCTCGCCTTCGCGCTCGCCCGGCCGCTCAACGTGATGGCGTTCGGGGAAGATTCGGCGCGCGCCCTCGGAACGAACCCCGGGCGCACGCGCGTGCTCTCCGTCGTCTCGGTGACGCTGCTGTGCGGCGGCGCGACGGCCGTCTGCGGGCCGATCGGCTTCGTCGGCCTGATGGTGCCGCACGCGGTGCGGTTCTTCACGGGGCCGCACACGCCGCGGCTCTTCGCGTACTGCGCGCTGTACGCGCCGGTCCTGCTGCTCGTCTCCGACGTTGTGGGCCGCGTCGTCGCGCCGCCCTCGGAGATCCAGGTCGGCATCATCACCGCCCTCCTCGGCGGCCTGCTCTTCATCCACCTGGTACGACGCCGAAAGGTGGCGCAACTGTGAGCCCGACCGGCCCAGGCCGCACCACGCTCGACCCGCCGCGAAGTCCCCCGCGGCACAGCGTCACCCGCGACCACCTGCGCACCCGCGGCGACCGCCTCTCCCTCCGCTTCGAGCTGCGCGCGGTGTACGTCGCCGCGGCGCTCGCGGTGCTCGGGCTCTTCATGGCAGCGGTCGCCATCGGTTCGGGCGAATACCCGCTCAGCCCGGTCGAGGTCGTACGCACCCTGCTCGGGGACGGGCCGCCAGGCGCCGAGTTCGTCGTCACGGGGCTGCGGTTGCCGCGCGCGCTCGACGCGCTCCTCGTCGGCTTCGGCATGGGCGTCGCAGGCGCCGTCTTCCAGTCGCTCTCCCGCAACCCGCTCGGCAGCCCCGACATCATCGGCTTCGGCAGCGGGGCCTCGACGGGTGCGCTGGTGGCGCTGCTCGTCTTCAACTCGGGCCCCGTACCGACGGCGGCAGGTGCCGTCGGCGGCGGCCTGCTCACCGCGGTCGCCGTCTACCTGCTCGCCCGCAGGGGCGGCGCACACGGCTACCGGCTGGTGCTCATCGGCATCGGCGTCACCGCGGTCCTCGACTCCGTCACCTCGTTCCTCTTCGTGCGGGCCGACCTCGGCAAGGCGGCGGAGGCGGCGACGTGGCGCATCGGCAGCCTCGGCGGGCGCGGTTGGAGCGACGCCGCGACGGCCGCCGTCGGCCTGCTCGTCCTGCTGCCCGTGCTGCTCGCCGCGGCCCGGCGCCTCTCGCTCCTGGAGCTCGGCGACGACGCGGCCGCCGCGCTCGGCGTCGGCCCCGAGCGGACGCGGGTACTGCTGCTCGTCACCGGCACCGGACTGACGGCGATGTCGGTCGCGGCCGCGGGACCCGTCCCGTTCGTCGCGCTGGCCGCACCGCAGATCGCGCGGAGACTCACGCGCTCCCCCGGGCCGAACCTGCTGCCGGCCGGGTGGGTCGGCGCACTCCTCGTCGTCTCGTCCGACTGGGCCGCGGGCAAGCTGCCGGGCATCGTCCCGGTCGGCGTCGTCACCGGCTGCGCGGGCGGCGTCTACCTCGCCTGGCTGCTGTGGCGCCAACGGCGAGCGGGGCGGCTGTAGTCGGGCGCGGTCGGCGGCGGGGCGCCTGCGGCCGAGCCGGTCCGGTCCGGTCCGTTCCGTTCCGCGACACCGGGCCTTCGCATCCGCACCGTTCAGCGACGTGGCGCAACCGAACGCGGGAGCCGCGCCGTTCCGCAAACCCGGCTGCGTCGCGACCGTTCGGCGGGCGGACGCGGGGACGGCGAGGCGCACCCGGTGTGCGCTCGCCGCCCCCGCTGCCCGCGGGCCGCCCCAACTCCTCGGGCGGCGTGCCGACTTCGTCCCCCGGCCGGGCAACAGGCGCCGTCCTAGGGCCGCATGACGATCTTCCCCACGTGCCCCCTGCGGGCGAGCTCCTCCTGTGCCTCGGCGGCCTGGTCGAGCGGAAACGTCGCGGCGACGACGGGCTGGACGTCGGCCCGCCGGGCCAGCTCCATGAGGAGGCCGAAGTGCGTGGGCGTGTGCATCGCGGAGCCGATCACCTGCGCGTTGTGGAGGTAGAGACGGCGCACGTCGAAGGCGACCTCGTAGCCGCCGAGCGCGCCGGCGACGACCCACCGGCCGCCCTCGCGGAGCAGCGGCAGTCCGTCGCTCACCAACTCGCCCGCCACGACGTCGAGCGCGACGTCGACGCCCGCGGGCGCGGCGTCGCGGACCTGCTCGGGAACGTCGCGCGCGCGGTCGAGGACCGCGTGAGCGCCTGCCTCGCGCACCGACTCGATCTTCGATCCGCTGCTGATCGCGAGCACCTTCGCGCCGCGCGCGCGGGCGATCTGCACCGCCGCGAGACCGACCCCGCCGGACGCCCCGGAGACCAGTACGGTCTCGCCCTCGCGGAGGCGTCCGCGCTCGATCATGCCGAGTGCCGTGCCGTAGGCGGTCGGCAGCGAGGCGAGCTGCTCGTCCGTGAGCGGGGACTCCGTCGCGTCGTGCACACGGTCGGTGCGCGCGGTGACGTACTCGGCGTAACCGCCGTCGCGTTCGCTTCCCATCAGGCCGACGGGCTGCGCGTCAGGGCCGTCGGAGTCGTAGATCGCCGGGTCGACGACCACGCGGCGGCCGACGAGGCTCTCGTCCGCGTCGGCGCCGACCGCGACGATCCGGCCCGCCACGTCGGCGCCCTGGATGCGCGGGAAGTCGATCGCGCCCCGCCAGCCCGACAGCGCCTTCGGGTCCCCCGGGCGGCCGTAGGCGCCCTGCCGGGTCCACAGGTCCGTGTTGTTCAGCGCCACGGCGCCGACCCTCACCAGCACCTCTCCCGCCTGCGGAACGGGCAGGGGCACTTCCGCCAGTTCGAGCGCCTCCGGTCCGCCGTGCTCCGTGATCCGCACCGCGCGCATCGTCTCGGGCATCGCTGGAACCTCCTCACAGGTATACCGATCTGTTTAGCCACGACCACGATATACCGATCGGTTAAGTCTGCTCAAGGCGGGAGGGGCACCCGTGGCAGGAGTCGTCCCACGGGCGCGGAGTTCCGTGACCGGGGCTTTGAGCGGGACGTCGCGGCGCCGCCCCGCCCCGGAGGCGCCCGCTCCGCCGACCGACGCGGAACAGCCCGGCCCCGTACGGCGTTTACCGTGGGCACGGTTCGGAGCAACGGAGGCATTTCGGCATGCACGGTGAGTACAAGATCCCCGGCGGCAAGCTGGTCGTCGTCGACTTGGAGCGGCGCGACGGCGTCCTGCGGAACGTGCAGGTGGCCGGCGACTTCTTCCTGGAGCCCGACGAGGCGATCACCGCGATCAACCAGTCGCTCGAGGGCGCCTCCGCCGACACGGACCTCACCGGCCTCGCCGCGAGGATCGAGGCGGCCGTCCCCGAGGACACCGTCATGTACGGGATCACGGCCGCGGGCGTCGCCGTCGCGGTCCGCCGCGCCCTCGCCGAGGCGACCGACTGGACCGACTACGACTGGCAGGTCATCCACGAGGCCCCGCAGTCCCCCGCCCTCCACATGGCGCTCGACCAGGTCCTCACCGAGGAGGTCGCCGCGGGCCGCAGGCCGCCGACACTGCGGGTGTGGGAGTGGGCCTCGCCCGCCGTCATCATCGGCAGCTTCCAGTCCCTCCGCAACGAGGTCGACCCCGAGGGCGCCGACCGGCACGGAGTGACCGTCGTCCGCAGGATCTCCGGCGGCGGAGCGATGTTCGTCGAGCGCGACAACACCATCACCTACTCCCTCTCCGTCCCCGCCTCCCTCGTCTCCGGACTCTCCTTCGCCGACTCCTACGCCTACCTGGACGACTGGGTCCTCGCCGCTCTCGGCGACATCGGCGTCCGCGCCTGGTACGTGCCGCTCAACGACATCGCCTCCAAGGACGGCAAGATCGGCGGCGCCGCCCAGAAGCGCATCGCCACCGGCGACGGCGCCGTCCTCCACCACGTGACCATGTCCTACGACATCGACGCCGACAAGATGCTCGACGTCCTCCGCATCGGCAAGGAGAAGCTCTCCGACAAGGGCACCACCAGCGCCAAGAAGCGCGTCGATCCCCTCCGCCGCCAGACCGGCCTCCCCCGCGCCGAGATCATCGACCGCATGATCGCCTCCTTCTCCCAGCGCTACGGCCTCACCGAAGGAGCCGTCACCGCCGAGGAGACGGCCCGCGCCGAGGAGCTGGCACGGACGAAGTTCGGCAGCGAGGAGTGGACGGGGCGGGTGGCGTAGGGAGAGTCGTCCCGGCTGCGGGCGAACGGACCGTCCGACTCCCCCGCACTTGCCGTCAGCGCGGACCCGCTCGGTTCCGGGCCGCGAAAACCGGGACCCGACGCGGCGAGCCGGCAGCGCTCCGACGAGACCCGCCGACATACCCGCGGCCGCCTTCCCCGGCCCGCCCAACTCCCCACTCCGCGCCCCGAATCGCCCCGCAACCGCACCGCATCCCCGTGCGTCCCCTGGGGCGTCGAGGCGCCGCACCCAAGGCGCCCAGGAGGAGCAGGTGGAAGCTTCCGCACACGAAGGGCGGCGCCGTCGTCCCAGCCGTCCCGGTGCCGCCGTGCTCGGGGCCGTCGCGGGGATCGCCGTGACGGTGACGGCCGTCGCGGTGCTGTGGTGGCCGCGGGCGGACGTCGTCCAGGAGAGCCGGGCACCGGCGGACGTGGAGTACGCGGACGGGTCGCGGCACCACCTGGCACTCGTCGAGGAGCGCACGCTCTCCGGGCGGGAGACGTACCGTCTGGTGGTCGGGCGGGATCCGGGGCACGGCTACGGGCACCACGTCGACCTCGGTTCCGGAGTCGCCGCCGAGGGGATCGAGTCGGCCGAGTGGACGGCCGCCGGCGTGCGGGTGCAATTCGGTACGGGACACCGGGTGTTCGTCCCCGCCTCCCTCTTCGTCGGCGGGCGCTGATGCGGTCCGCCGTGCGGGCGCGGCCGTCGTGGAGCCCGGGCGTCCGGCGAAGTGCGGGTGCGCACGGAAGGACGCACCCTGGCCGCTCACGCGCCGTCCGGCTCGCAGGCACCCGAGGTCTCCGACCGGCTGCTCGCACGGCAACCACGCCCTGATGCTCGTCGACAACGGGAGCCAGGCGGGCTTCGCCGTCGCCTCCCGCTCCATGGAGTTCCTCCGGAACGCGGTGCAGGCCTCGCCCGCACCGCGGCGCCCTTCGAGGTGTCGACGGCCGTGCCGGCGCTTCGGCGTCCCGCTCCTCCGGGGCGTGCGCGAGGTCTTCCCCGGCGAGGACGCACGGATCGACCGCACCACCACGAGCCTGGGAGGACGCCCGCGTCCGGCTGCGGTTCCTGGGGCCCGGCGGCGCAGGCTGGTGCGTGGTGCTTGCGCGGTGGAGGAGGGGTACGAGGTGTACGTCGTCTGCCACGCCTGCGGGGCGTGAGCGAGGAGGCGGTGACGCGCACGGTCCTGGCCGGTGTGCAGCCGCTGGGTACCTACGGGCTCGGCGCCGAGTACCGCTACCGGATACTCGACTGGGACCGCGAGCAGCGCAGTTGAGGGCCGGGCGGCGGGCTGCGGCCCGAGAGGCCGGGCCTTAGCCTGAAGTGGCTTCCGGGCTCGCGTGCGGGAGCGCCGGGCCGCGGGCCGGCTGGCCGTCGTCGGCGCAGGGAAGGGAGCTGCCATGGGCGAGGAAGTCGAGGTCGTGGACGTTCCGGACGCCAACCGGTACGAGGCCCGGATCGGCGGCGAGCCGGCCGGGTTCGCGCAGTACGTGCGGTCGCCGACGGTCGTCGCTTTCCTCCACACCGAGGTCGACCCCGCGTACGAGGGCCGCGGCGTCGGGAGCGCGCTGGCGCGGGCGGGGCTCGACGCGGAGCGGGCCGCGGGGCACCAGGTCGTACCGGTCTGCCCGTTCGTCGCGGGCTGGATCCGCAAGCACCCGGAGTACCAGGCGCTCGTCTACGACGAGGAGAGCGCGGTCTCGGACTGAGCCGGCGGCCGGCCTGCCGGGAGGACGCGGCGCCGAGGGTCGCACCAAGCATGCCACCACGGGTCGCGGTGGCATGCCGCGTCGACCTACAAATAACTGTTTGACGGTCACCCCCGCGCCCTCCGACACTTCCGCCATGCCGCCAACTCCCCCTGATCCCCCGCGAGAAGAGCTGCGCGGACTCCGCGTCCTCGCGCACCCGCTCCGTCTCCGGCTGCTCTCGCTCACCACCGCACGCGCGTACAGCGCGGCCGAGGCCGCCCGCGAGCTCGGCGCCTCGCAGGCCAACGTCAGCTACCACCTGCGCCGGCTCCACGAGGCGGGCCTGCTGAGGCTCGACGGCGAGGAGACCGTCCGCGGCGGCCTCGCCAAGCGGTACCGGTACGACGGATCGAGCCGTCTCACCGTCGGGACCGAGGCGGACGAGTACGCAGCCGTCGCCTCCGCACTCGGCGAGGAGTTGCGCCGCCGCTCCCACCGACGCGATCCCCGGCACCCGGGCTCGCTCACCGACGCGGAGGTCTGGCTGCCGAAGGCGACGTGGGAGCGGGTCCGCGAACTCGCCGAGGAGATCGGCGAGTTGGTGCACGAGGAGGCCGTCCCCGCCGACAGCCCGGGCGCCGTCCCCACCAGCGCGACGCTGCTGCTCTTTTGCATGGCCGACGGACGGGGAGACGAGGAGTGAGAAGCCGCCGGATCCGTACGCAGCGGCAGGGCCCGCTCCTGAAGGCCCTGCGCCGACGCAATCTGCGGAACCTCACCGCCGGGCGCACGCTGACGCACTGCGCCAACGCGATGGCGCCCATCGCCCTCGCCTTCGCCGTCCTCGACCTGACGGGCTCGGCCGTCCACGTGGGGCTGGTCGTCGCCGCGCGCTCCCTCACCAACGTCGCGCTCGTCCTGCTCGGCGGGATGCTCGCCGACCGGCTGCCGAAGAGCGTGATCCTCCAGGGCTCCAGCCTCGCGGCGGCGGCCGCCCAAGCCGCCGTCGCCGCACTCCTGTTGACCGGAAGCGGCGGGCTGCCGGCGCTCGTGGCGCTGAGCACCGTCAACGGGGCCGTCGCCGCGCTCTCGCTCCCGGCCGCTGTCGCGCTCACCCCGTACACGGTCCCCGCCGGGGAGCTGCGCGCCGCCAACGCCGTGGCGCGGATGGGCGTGCAGGGCGGGATGATCGCCGGTGCCTCGCTCGGCGGGGCGGTGACGGCGACCTTCTCGCCCGCGTGGGGCTTCGCCGTCAACGCGATGCTCTTCGCGGGGGCCGCGGTCGCCTACCACGGGGTGCGCATCCCGCAGCCGCCCCGGGAGGGTTCGCGTCCGCTCCACGAACTCCACGAGGGCTGGCGGGAGTTCACGGCACGGCGGTGGGTGTGGCTCGTCGTGCTCCAGTTCTTCGTCGTCAACGCCGTGACGGCGGGCGGCGTTCACGTGCTCGGCCCGACGATCGCCGACGACACCTTCGGGCGCACCCTCTGGGGGCTCGTACTCGCCGTGCAGATGGCGGGTGCGCTCGTCGGCGGGTTCTTCGCGGCGCGCTCCCGCGTGCGGCACGCCCTGCGGCTCGGCGTCGCCGTCGTGGTCTTCGACGCGCTGCCGCTGCTGGCGCTCGCCGAGACGGCGCCGCTCGCGCTGCTGGTGGCGGCGATGTTCGTGAACGGCGTGGCGATGGAGCAGTTCGGCGTCGCGTGGGAGGTGTCACTCCAGGAGAACATCCCGACGGACCGGCTCGCCCGCGTCTACTCCTACGACGTCCTCGGCTCCCTGCTCGCCCTCCCGCTCGGCGAGGTCGCCGCCGGCTGGCTCGCCGAACAGCACGGCACACGCCTCACGTTGCTCGGCGGCACCGCGCTGCTCGTCGCCGCGACGGGGCTCGTCCTCTGCAGCCGCCAGGTGCGCGGGCTCACCGTCCGCGCAGGAGCGGGCGACGTCGGGGACGCCGCCGTGGAGGAGAGACCCGGCGCGGCGACGTAGGGCGCTCACTGGGTGGCCGCCCACCGGTCGCGCGCCGGCACAGCGCGCCGCCCGCCGCCGGCGCGGCCGCGGCGGCTCTCCAGGGGGCGGTGGCTGGTTCCGCAATCCGCCGACGGGCGCCGACCGGTCTCCGCCGCACCCCGTTCGGCCGGGGCCGCCGCACCGCCCCACCCCCGTAGGAGCGGCGCAACGTCTGTCCCCGGAGCCGCGCGCGACGCCCTACGGGACTCCCTCGGCGAGCCGCTCCCCTTCGCCCCGCCCCGCGCGCAGCAGCACCTCGGTGAGCGTCTCGGGCGCCGAGACCATGGGGAAGTGCGCGGTGTCCAGGTCGAAGAAGGCCGAGGTGGGTCGTGCGAGGGCGGCGAACCGCGGGTCGCCGGTGGCGGCGAGCTCGGCCGCCACCGCCGTACTCGTGCCGTTGCGGGTGCAGAAGACGCCGGTGAGCGGGATCTCGGCCGCGGCGCCTTTCAGGTGCAGGCGGCTGGTGAAGGTGCCGAGCGGCTGGGGCGCCGCTCGCCCTACCATCCACGCGAGTTGGGCCTCGTCGAGGTCGGAGGTGGCGGTGCCCCGCCACCGCTCGGCGGTCGGCGCCGGAATCCGCCAACCCTCCTCGGCCTCGACGGTGTGCTGCCGCATCACGGCCTGACGCGGAGAGTCGGGCTCCCTCTCGTCGAGCAGCTCCAGGACGGAGTAGCCGTCGAGCGGGAACGCGGCGTCGAGGTAGACCACCCGCTCGACGCGGGCGCCGCGCCGATCGGCCGCGCCGACCGCGGGGAAGATGCCGTAGCAGTGCCCGACGAGGACGACGCGTTCCCCTTCGAGGTGGTCGAGGATCTGCACCAGGTCCTCGACGTGCGTCTCCAAGTCCACGGCGGGGCCCGCGAGATGGCGCCGGTCCCCCATGCCGGTGAAGGTCACCGGGTGCGCTCGGGCCCCGGCGGCGCGCAGCCGGTCGGCGACCTCCTCCCACACCCAACCGCCCAGGTAGCCGCCGGGGGCGAGGACGAACGTCGGCTCAGTGGTCATGCGACCTCCCGTGGTCGTCGTGCGGGCCGTCCTGTCCGGCCGCCTGCTCAGTACGCTAGGAACTCCAGCGACGGGAGGTTCAACCCTTGCTCCGCGACGAGACGTTGAGCATCGGCGAGCTCGCAGCACGCACCGGCGCCACGGTCAAGACCGTCCGCTACTACTCGGACCGCGGGCTGCTCCCCGAGACGGTCCGCAGCACAGGCGGGCACCGCAGGTACGCACCGGAAGCGGTGGAGCGGCTGCGCCGGGTCCGCTCGCTGCGCGCACTCGGCCTCTCCCTGCCGGAGGTCTCCCGCCTGCTGGCGCACCCCGAGGAAGATTTCGACGGAGCCCTGGAGGGCGCCGCGGCACGGAAGTTGGGCGACCTCGGCACGGAACTCACCGCGCTCCGCTGGCGGGAAGCGGCGCTCCGCCTCCTCCACGAGAGCCCGCCTGAGCTGCGCGCCGAGCGCCTGCTGCTCGTCGGCGGGTTGGAGGTACCGCCCGACACGACGGACCTGGCGCGCTTCTGGCGGAGGCTGCTCCCGCCGGGCATCCCGCGCCGCCTGCTCGACGTCGTCGTGGAGGCCGCGGTGGTACGCCCGCCCGCAGACCCGACTCCCCAACACGTCCTCGACCAGGCAGAGTTGCACACCCTCGCCACCAGGGGCCGGCTCAGCGTCGACCTCTGCGTCCCGTTCTCGGCGACGCATCCCCACTACCGCACCGACGCGCTCTACGAGGGCCTCGCCGAGGCGGTGCCGCTCACGTCGGCACACCTGCGCGCCGGGCGCCCGCCGCACGAGGGGGACGCCCTCGACTGCTTCGTCGCCGCCCACGCCCGCGCCCGCGGTGCCCGCGACACCCTGGCGTTCCGCCGCGACCTCAGCCGCCACCTGGCACGGACGGCCGACCCGGTGATCGAGCGCTACTGGCAGCTCGCCAGCCGCCTGGCACCCGCCGACGAGCCCACCCCCGGAGCCGTCGACGACTGGCACCGGGCCGCTCTCGACGGCCAGTTGGCGCGTACGGACGCCTGAACCCACGGCACCGGCGAGCAGGCGGGGCCGCACCCGTCGAAGGTGCGGCCCCTGACCGGGCTACTGCTCCGGCCAGCCGCCGTACGGGACGGTGAGCAGCTCCATCTGGTGCCCGTTCGGGTCCAGGAAGTACACGCCGCTGCCGCCGTCGTTGTGGTTGACCGTCCCCGGATGCTTCTGATGGGGATCGGCCCAGTGCGCGAGGCCGCGTCGGGAGATCTTGGCGTAGGCCGCTTCGAACTCGTCCTCGGACACGAGGAAGGCATAGTGCTGCGGTGTGATGTGCTGCTCGGGGATGCTGGCGAAGTCCAGGGTGACGCCGTTGCCCAGCTCCACCGGGACGAACGGGCCCCATTCCGGGCCGACTTCGAGTTCCAGCAGCTCCGCGAAGAATTCAGCGGATTCCCGGTTGTTCCGTGAGTGGACGATCGTGTGGTTCAACTCGACTGCCAAAAGAATGCCTCCATAGGCATCTCCCGACACCTCCATGCCTCACCCTGCCGGTGACCGACACGCGATGCCGCGGCAGCACGGTACGACACCCGGACGGCCGATGTCCCCCGTTTCCGTCCTCTTCCGGAAGAACAACCGCACGACCGCGGCACCGTCGGGGGTCACCGCGCGGCAAGCGAAAGCCCGTCGCACCGTGGTGAATCCTCCGACGGCCGCATGTGACACATCGTGCCGGAGCGATCCTTTGACAGGCCGCTCCCGACGGGTCGTACGGTGGCCCGCGGGTAGACCAGGGCGCGCCCGCTACCGGTGAAAAGGCATCTCGACCTCGGAGTCGACCGAAGCCGCATACACGTACCTGGTGAGGTGACGCTCTTCATGGCTGACACGGCCTCCGCGACACAGCCGTCCGGCCACCACGGCAAAGCCGTCGGTATCTCGATCGCCGCGGCGGTCGGCGGGTTCCTCTTCGGCTTCGACTCCTCCGTGATCAACGGCGCCGTCGACTCCCTCAGCGGGCACTTCCAGCTCGGCGACTTCCTCTCGGGGTTCGTCGTCTCGATCGCGCTCCTCGGCTGCGCGGTGGGCGCCTGGTACGCGGGCCGCCTCGCCGACGGGTGGGGCCGCCGCAACGTGATGCTGCTGAGCGCGGCGATGTTCGTCATCAGCTCGACCGGGTCCGCGTTCGCCTTCTCCGTGCCCGACCTGCTGCTCTGGCGCGTCATCGGCGGCCTCGGCATCGGCATCGCCTCCGTCATCGCGCCCGCCTACATCTCCGAGGTTGCGCCCGCCTCGGGCCGCGGTGCGCTCGGCTCCCTCCAGCAGTTGGCCATCACCATCGGGCAGCTCGTCGTCCTCAGCTCGAACAAGAGCCTGGCGGGGGCCGCCGGCGGCGCCTCGCAGGACCTGTGGTTCGGCATGCCGGCCTGGCGCTGGATGTTCCTCGTCGGAGTGCTCCCCGCCGGCGTCTACGCGGTGCTGGCGCTGCTCATCCCCGAGTCGCCGCGCTACCTCGTGCTGGCGGGCAAGGACGAGAAGGCCGCGGAGGTCCTCGGCAGGGTGACGGGTGTCGCCGAACCGCAGTCCAAGGTGCGGGAGATCCGCGAGACCCTCCGCAAGGAGCACAAGAGCAGCTTCAGCGATCTCCGAGGCCCCCGCTTCGGACTGCATCCGCTGGTCTGGGTCGGTATCGCCATGGCCGCGTTCCAGCAGCTCGTCGGCATCAACGCGATCTTCTACTACTCGACGACGCTGTGGCAGTCGGTCGGCTTCAGCGAGTCCGACTCCTTCACGACCTCCGTCATCACCGCCGGCGTCAACGTCGTCATGACGGTCGTCTCGATGCTCTTCGTCGACCGCGTGGGCCGCCGCAGGCTGCTGTCGATCGGCTCGGTCGGCATGTTCGTCGCGCTCGCCGTTACCGCCGTCGCCTTCTCGCAGCAGCGGGGCAGCGGCGAGGACATCTCCCTGCCCGACCCCTACGGCCCCGTGGCCCTCGTCGGGGCCAACGCGTTCGTGGTCTTCTTCGCGCTCTCCTGGGGCCCGATCATGTGGATCATGCTGGCGGAGATGTTCCCCAACCGGATGCGGGCCATGGCGCTGGCGATCGGCACCGCCGCCAACTGGATCTTCAACTTCCTCGTCACCTTCTCCTTCGAGCCGATGACGGAGCGGGTCGGCCTCTCCTGGCTGTACGGGGCGTTCGCGTTCTTCGCCGCGGCCTCCTTCGTCTTCGTCCGCAGCAAGGTCCCGGAGACCAAGCAGCGGGAGCTGGAGTCGATGACCGGGGAGACGCACCAGCGGAAGGGCGGCTGACGCCGGTGGACCGCGTGTTCCTGGTCGCCGCGTGCCGGCGCACCGACCTGACGCTGCGACAACTCGCCCCGCAGTGCGGTATATCGACCGCATCGTCACCTGAAGCCTTCGGGGCGGGTGTGCCCGGCGGACAAGGAGCTGGAACGGTCGCGTCGGGCGAACCGGCTCCGTATTCACGGAGCGATGGAGCAGTCGCGCCGCTGTACGGAGACGGACCCGGACAGACCATGATTTTCACGCTGCCGGAATCCGGGACAAGCTTGAGAATGTGCTCTCACTTTTGCCGGGCTGCCGTATGCGCTGGCAAACTGGAAGGCATGACTACGGTTTCCGCAT
Source organism: Streptomyces xiaopingdaonensis (assembly GCF_000262345.1). Classification (GTDB taxonomy): domain Bacteria; phylum Actinomycetota; class Actinomycetes; order Streptomycetales; family Streptomycetaceae; genus Streptomyces; species Streptomyces xiaopingdaonensis. The sequence goes on from NZ_AJTQ01000186.1 coordinate 105,730, forward strand.
ATGCAGCATTGAGCCCCAAGGCTCCACTGGAACGCACCACCATTGAGCGCCGAACTGTGGGCGAGTCCGATGTTCTGATAGCCATCGAGTACTCGGGCATCTGCCACTCCGACATCCACCAGGCCCGCAACGGCTGGGGCGAGGGCATCTTCCCGATGGTGCCCGGCCACGAGATCGCCGGTGTTGTCGAGGAGGTGGGCGCAGGTGTGACCAAGTTCAAGGTCGGCGACCGGGTCGGCGTCGGCTGCATGGTCGACTCCTGCCGCGAGTGCGAAGCCTGCCGTACGGGCTTCGAGCAGCACTGCGCGCAGGGCAATGTGCAGACGTACAACGGCGTCGGCCGGGACGGTGAGCCCACCTACGGTGGCTACTCCACCCATGTCGTCGTCGACGAGGCCTTCACCCTCCGCATTCCCGACGGTCTCTCCCTGGACGTGGCCGCCCCGCTGCTGTGCGCGGGCATCACCACATACTCGCCGCTCAAGCACTGGGGCGCCGGGCCGGGCAAGAAGGTCGCCGTCGTCGGACTCGGCGGCCTCGGCCACATGGGCGTGAAGATCGCGCACGCGCTGGGCGCCGAAGTGACCGTCCTGTCCCAGTCGTTGCGCAAGAGGGAGGACGGCCTCAGGCTCGGGGCCGACCACTACTACGCCACCAGTGACGAGCAGACTTTCAAGGATCTCGCCGGTTCCTTCGATCTGATCCTCTCAACGGTCTCCGCTCCCCTGGGCTACGACGCTTACCTCGCCCTCCTCAAGACGAACGGTGTCCTGGCGAATGTCGGCGCCCCTGAGGAGCCGGTTTCCCTCAGTCTGTTCTCCCTCATCGGCGGCAACAAGCAGCTCGCCGGCTCCATGATCGGCGGTATCGCCGAGACGCAGGAGATGCTCGACTTCTGCGCGGAGCACGAGCTGGGTGCGGAGATCGAACTCATCGAGGCCGGGCAAGTCAACGAGGCCTACGAGCGCGTCACCAACTCCGATGTCCGCTACCGCTTCGTGATCGACACGTCCACGATCTGACGGCACGGGCCGCCGCGCTCTGACGGCCCGGGCACGTCAGCCCTCGGCGAGTGCCTCGGGTTCACGTACATGGCGACCCCACGGGCCTGAATCCGGCAACCGCGGCCGAATCCCCCGGGGTTGAGCGGCGCATCCGGCGCCGCTCAACCCCGAGCTGCGGGAAGCCCCGTCCTCCGGTGGAATTGGCTCGGCGACGCGCTATTCCCGACTCGTTGCTCGTATTCTTCGACGAGCAGATCGCGGGAGGTACCGGATTCCGGCGAACTCAACCTCGGCCTGGGCAGGTAGACCGGTTGGTCTCTGCCTCAGGTGCTCCTCGACCGGGGCTGGGCGAAGATCGAGGTAGCAGGAGGCGCCCGACTGGGCCGTGAATGTGTTTCAACTTGCCGCCTCAGCAGGCAAGTTGGAAGACGCACGTCGGCCGTCGTTGTCGCTGTAAGACGGCATGCCCGCGTCCGGTGCTCGACCATGTGCGCGCGCCCGGTAACACGTAAGTGCCCTGCAACCGCCGACTCGTCGGCAGCCAGGGCACTTTCCACCTTTCACAGGAGCGGCCGGAGTCAACGGCCTATGCGCTGAACCGCCCGTCGGCGACGCCGCGCACGAAGCGCTGCCACGAGAGGGAGGGGAACGCCAGCACGGGGCCCTCCGTGGTCTTGGAGTCCCGGACGGGGACAGCGTTTTCAGACGCCTGGCCTGGAGCCCACTCAACACAGGCGCCACCGTTGTTGCTGTACGAGGACTTGACCCAGCGGATGGATTCGGTCGTCACGGGGTGCCCTTTCTAAGCTGCCTGATCATGGCTACGGACTGCGCCTGTGATGGCGCGTCGGCCTGTAGTTGATGGTAGGCGGTCAGCATCGGCAAGACGAACTTGCCGTCACGTTCGAGATGCCCTCGTTGAGCGGACTCGGCGTACGACATGAGCGAACGGTCCGGCATCGTGAGGATGTAAAGCGGCAGGTCGAACGGTCGACGAGCCCCCATGTCGAACGGGGCGATCTGGAGCACGGTGTTGGGCAGCTCGGCGAACTCAAGCAACCGCTCGAACTGGGCCTCCATGACAGCAGATCCGCCGACGGGGCGGCGGACGCAACCCTCGTCGAGCATGGCGAAGACCAGTGGCGGGGCTGAGCGGGCAAGTGCGGCTTGCCGCTCTGCGACGAGTGCGACTCGCTCGGCGGCCTGGTCCGGCGTGATCGACCCGCGTTTGACTGCGCTCTCGGCAAGAAGAGAGGCGTATTCCGGCGTCTGAAGCAGCCCGGGCATCACGCCCACCTCGTACAGCCGGATCTCCACTGCCCGGCTCTCGTGCCCCACGAACTCCGGAAACCCCTCCAGCAGGCTGCCGTGCCGAATCTTGCGCCACTGGCGCTCGAACGTGTCCGCCGTGCCTTCGAGGCCGAATGCCTTGTCGGCACTGCGCGAAAAGCGCAAGGTAGGAAGCTTCCGAGAAGTTTCGACGGCCGAGATGTGCGTGCTGGAATATCCCATCCGCTCGCCCAACTCCTCCTGCTTCCAGCCTCGCGCCTCGCGCGACCTGCGCAGTCGTGCACCGAACGCGGCCTGTGGGCTGACTTCGGGGTTCAAGTCCTTGCGGTTCAGGGCGGGTCACCAACTTTCCGTGCACGGCTGACAAGTTGAGTAGTGGCTCACCGTGAGCCACGCTGAATCGCCCTGGTAATGGTGTCGCTACAGAGCGGAGCCAGTCATGTGTCAGCTTCCGGTATCCCACCCAAGGGACAAAACCGCGTCGCGTCCGAACACGGACGCGCACACCAGCGGTTTCCGGCAGCAGACACCACTCCATGCTGAGGCGCCGCCATGCCCACCGGGAACAGTCCTCATCCGTCGGACTGAAGAATCCGCATTCCCTCCCCTGCAACGGACTTGATGCAGTAGCGGCTGTCCGGCCTTCACGGACGACCCGTCACGGCAGGCCCGTCGGCACGCAGGTGAGCACACCCCCGCACCCCCTCCCGCCTACAGGGTGATCAAGCATGCCCCGAGCCAGCACGGCCTACCGCTTCCGCAAGTTCGGCATCGCCCGCGACGCCGAACCCGACGCCGAGCCGCACTCGTACGCGCTGGAGTGCGCCGTCTGCGCCGCTACCGGCCCCCGAAGTGACAATCCCGGCACAGCGCACCAGTGGATTCCGGTCCATCTCCGCTCGCATCCCGAGCACTTGACCTACCGCGAACACGTCACCCGCCCCTACCGCGCCGTCCCCGGCGAGTGGCTGTGACCCGGGCCGCGCACGCCCTACGCCGCCGCATCGGCGCGTGGGCGGGCCCGCTCTTCCTCTTCTCCCTTACCGCAGGCATCGGCTTCGTGCTGTGTGCCGCCTGGCTCACCCGGACGGGAGCGTGACATGAAAAACGAGCGACAGCCGGCACCGAAGCCGAAACCACAACCGAAACAACCGAACTGCATCCACCGCAAGTTGACCCCCGACGGCAAGCGCTGCGCCGACTGCAACGCCCAGATCTATCTCTAGGACCCCACCATGCTCCGCACCGGTTGGTACGAAGTCCCAGGCGGCCTGGGCCCGTTCGACGTGCGCCGCGGTGACCGCGTACTCCACGGCGGACGATGGTGCACCGTCGTCGACCTCTACTCCCCCGGCAGCTCGGGCCGCGGCCGCGTCCTCCATCTCGACAACGGCCGCCTCCAACTCCTCAGACCACCCGAACGCATGCGGGTCTTCCGTCGCACGGGGCGCCGCTGAGACTCCGCTCCGGACCCGGTGTCCTCGCCCCGGGTCCGGAGCGGGCCGTCGACGGAACGCTGAGCCTCGGCCCTCCCGAGGCTCAGACGTGCGTGAGACTCACCTGCTGCACAATCGTCCGCAGACGCCTGCGAGTACCGCGTCAACTCCTCCCGGACGGGCAGGCGCACTTCGACGACGCGGAGTCGGCACGGCGTCCCGCCTCACCGCCTCCGCATCCTCCGCCTCACCAGCACGACCGCCCCCGAGAGAACCGCACCCCCGCCGAGTACGTAGCCGACCACGGCGCCCGTTCCCGGCCCCGACTCAGGAACGGCCTTGGCGGGCACACCGAACAGGTCGAAGGCGCGGGTGTTGTTCGCGGTGTCCGGGTCGGCGTGGTCCGCCTTCGTGTCGTCGATCCTGAGGGCGGCCTTCGCCTTTCCGTTCTCCGCGCCTGCGCCCTTGCGCACCTCGAAGTCGAGCGCGGACGTCTCGCCGGGTGCGACTGCCCGCAACGGGCAGGTGTAGGTGAGGCCGCGGTGGCGGCAGACGGGCTCGTACGCGCCCTCGTCGATCGCTTGCATCGGCTGCTTGCGTACCTCGGTCCCCTTCGGCAGCGTGAGGACGAGCGAGACGCGGTCGCCACCCCCTGGATCGCCCGAGCCGTCGTTGCGCAGGCCCACCCGCAGGCGGCGGCCGTCGTCGACGGCGAAGATCTCCGAAACGACCGCGTAGTCCGGGCGGTTGGCGATGCGTACCTTCGTCCAGACGTCCTTCTCCTCGCTGTACTCCTTGCGCCCACCGCTCGCCTTGCCCACCTCCGGGGTGAGCGCGGCGCCGGTGCCGGTATGCGGGGTGCCGGTCGGGGAGGGCTCCGCCGTGGAGCGGGACCTACCGTCGAGGCCCCCGTTGTCGGCACCGGTGCCGAGGAGGGTGACGGTCGCCCGGAACGAGGCGTACATCGCGGTGCGCGAGGCGCGGAGGACGAGCCAGTCCTCGACGCGTGCCTCCTCGCCGGGTTCGATGCGGACCCCGGGGAAGCGGCACGTCACGGTCGTGCCGTTGGAGGGCCAGTAGTCGCACGTCCGGGAACGGCGGATGGGTTCCAGCACCTCCTCCACCGTCGCGGTGACGGCGAAGCCGTCGGCCGGCAGGTCACCGGTGTTGCGGACGCCGAGCGTGACGGCGTGCTGCTTGCCCGAGCCCATGCGGAGGGTGCCGTGCTTGCGCAGGGCGAGGGAGGGGCCGCCGACGTCGACACGGGTCGTCGCCCGGCTCGTCTTGCCCTCCGAGTCGCGGAAGGTGACGTGCAGTCGGCCCGTGTCACCCGGCTTGCTTCCTGGCGCCGCGCGCGGCCGGGCCCCGACCCGGTCGGTCCAACTGTCGTACTTCTCGCCGACGCGGCAGACCACCTTCCGGTCCGACCCGGAGCAGCCGCTACCGAACTGCTTGAGTCGCAGGACGTCGGAGGAGCCCGTGACGTCCATGGTGAGCGTCGACCGTTTCGCCTCACCGCGCAGAGCTCCGGAGTCGTACCTGATGAGGAGGCGCTTCTCGCGGTCGGGGCGCGGCTTTCCGCCGTGCGGCGCGACGCGGAACGCGTCGGGCGCCTCGAGTCCGGGTGCGTCGGAGCCTTCGTCGCCGACGGCGTTGCTCGGCGGAACGAGGCCGGTGCCGAGCAGAGCGAGGACGCCGACGAGCAGAACGCGGACGAGCGGGGAACGCCGCCGGCCGGAAGCGGAGGAACGCGGGCGGGGGACGGCAGCGTGTGCGGAAGCCATCGCTCCAGTCGAACAGCCCACGCACACGCCATGGGCACCGTCGGATGACGGAACGGCTACGGTTCCTGCCATGACCGCGCGGCTCGGGTCGTGCCTGGCCGCCGGACGCCAACTGCCGTACTCGGCCCGCCTCACGCTCACGGCCGCCTTCTGCCGCCGTTCAACTCGCCACGCACGGCGTTGTGTTGGCGGAGTCAGGGCCCCAGCAGGCGTGCGGGCGGTCACGCCGTCCGGTGCTCGGCCACCGATCCGACGGTGCGGAGGTCACCGAAGGCTCCGGGACCCGACACGCACGGAAGGCCAAGCCCGACGAGCCGCTCACCCTCGCATCGCCGGGATCACCTCCGCCCCGTACGCCTCGATCGTCGCGTCCCGCGCGTCGTGCATGGCGTACATCGCGAACTGGTCCACCCCCAGCCCCCGCAGCTCCGCGAGCTGTTCGACCTGGGCCGAGGGCGGGCCGAGGAGGCAGAAGCGGTCCACCACCGCGTCCGGCACGAAGGCGGTGTCGGGGTTCCCTGCACGGCCGTGGTGCGCGTAGTCGTAGCCGCGACGGTTCTCGATGTACGCCGTGAGCGCCTCGGGTACGGCGCCTCCGCTCCGGCCGTAGCGGGCGACGAGGTCGGCGACGTGGTTGCCGACCATGCCGCCGAACCAGCGGCACTCCTCGCGCGCGTGCGCGAGCGCCTCGGGACTGTCGTCGGCGGTGACGTAGGCGGGCGCGGCCACGCAGACGGTGACGTCCTGCGGGTCGCGGCCCGCGTCGGATGCGGCGGTGCGCACCGCGTCGACCATCCAGGCCGTGAGGTAGGGGTCGGCGAGTTGGAGGATGAAGCCGTCGGCCTCGCGGCCGGCGAGGGCGAGCGCCTTCGGCCCGTACGCCGCCATCCAGACGGGCAGGCTGCCGTCCTTCACCCAGGGGAGGCGGACGGGTGTGCCCTCCATGGACACCTCGCGGCCCTCGGCGAGTTCGCGGATCGTGGAGATCGCCTCGCCGAGGCGGGCGAGCGTCGTCGGCCGGCGTCCCGCCACGCGCTGGGCCGAGTCGCCGCGGCCGATGCCGCAGACGGTGCGGTTGCCGTACATCTCGTTGAGGGTGGCGAAGGTCGACGCGGTGATCTCCACGGACCGCGTCACGGGGTTGGTCACCATCGGGCCGACGCGGAGGCGTTCCGTCTCGGCGAGGATGCGGCTGTGGATGACGAAGGGCTCCTGCCAGAGGACTGCCGAGTCGAACGTCCAGCCGTAGTCGAACCCCAGGTCCTCCGCACGCTGCATCAGCGCGACCGTCGCCGAGGCCGGCGGGTCGGTCTGGAGGACGAGCCCGAAGTCCATGTCGTCGCGCAACGTGGTCCCTCAACTTTCCGTCGCTTGGGGGCTGTCGGGGGCGCGGGGCCGGCCGGATGGCCCGCGGTCGGCCCCGCGTGTCAGCCGAGCAGTTGGCAGGTTCCGCGGGGCACGTACTGGCCGTGACCGGCCCGACCGGTGTACTCGCCGCGGTCGAGGACGGTGGTCCCGCGGGAGAGGACCGTCTCGACGCGGCCGGTGATCCGCTTGCCCTCGTACGGCGAGTAGTCGACGTTCATGTGGTGGGTCTCGGCGGAGAGGACCTGCTCCGCGTGCGGGTCGTAGACGACGATGTCCGCGTCGGCGCCCGGCGCGAGCGTGCCCTTCTTCGGGTAGAGGCCAAACATCCGCGCCGGGCTCGCACAGGCGAGGTCGATCCAGCGGCGGCGGGTCAACTTCCCTTCCACGACGGCCTGGTGGAGGAGGTCCATGCGGCTCTCGACACCCGGCATACCGTTGGGGATCTTGCTGAAGTCGCCGCGGCCCAGCTCCTTCTGGCCCGAGAAGCAGAACGGGCAGTGGTCGGTCGAGACGACTTGGAGGTCGTCGGTGCGCAACCCCCGGAAGAGCGCCTCCTGGTGCTCCTTGGGCCGCAGCGGCGTCGAGCAGACGTACTTGGCGCCGCCGAAGTCGGGTTCCGCGAGGTTCTCGACGTCGAGAAAGAGGTACTGCGGGCAGGTCTCGCCGAAGACCGGCAGGTTCTCGTCCCGCGCGGAGGCGAGTTCGGCGAGGGCCTTCTCCGCCGAGACGTGCACGACGTAGAGCGGCGCCCCCGCCACGCGCGCGAGCTGGATCGCCCGGTGGGTGGCCTCGGCCTCCAGCAGCTCGCGCCGCACCTCGCCGTGGACGCGCGGATCGGTGCGGCCCTCGGCGAGCGCCTGCTCCACGAGGACGTCGATGGCGATGCCGTTCTCGGCGTGGACCATCGGCAACCCGCCGTTGTCGGCGGCGCGTTGCATGGCGCGGAGGATTTGGCCGTCGTCGCTGTAGAAGACACCGGGGTACGCCATGAAGAGTTTGAAGGAGGTGACCCCCTCCTCGACGAGGAGGTCGGTCTCGTGCAGGGACTCGGGGGTGACGTCGGAGAGGACCATGTGGAAGCCGTAGTCGACGGCGCAGCGGCCGTCGGCCTTGGCGTGCCACTGGTCGAGGCCCTCGCGGAGGGCCCGGCCCTTGGTCTGGAGGGCGAAGTCGACGATGGTGGTGGTGCCGCCCCAGGCTGCCGCTCTCGTGCCGGTCTCGAAGTCGTCGGAGGCGAAGGTGCCGCCGAACGGCATCTCCATGTGGGTGTGTGCGTCGACTCCGCCCGGGAGTACGTACTTCCCCGTGGCGTCGAGGGTGCGGTCGGCCTGCCAGCCGTCGGCGACGTCGCTGTGCCGGGCGGCGACGGCGGCGATGCGCCCGTCCTCGATGAGGAGGTCGGCGTGGAGCTCGTCGCTCGCGGTGACGAGCAGGCCGCCGCGTACGGCGGTACGGCCCGGGGCTCCGGAGGCGCCGGGTTGCGGGGACGTCATCGGTCGCCTCCTGCTGCGCTCTCTGCGGCGCGGAGGGCCGCGCCGAGGATCGCGGCGCCCTCCTCCGCTTCCTCCGCGGTGAGGCTGAGCGGCGGCGCGACCCGCAGCACGCTGCTGACGGCGTGGCCGTGGCCTCCTCCCTTGCCGACGAGCAGGCCGCCTCTGCGGGCCTCTTCCAGCACCAACGACGCGGCGTCCGGCGCTGGTTGACCGCTGCGCGGGTCGACGAGTTCGACGCCGATCATCAGGCCCCTCCCCCGTACCTGCGAGACGACGCCGAGCCCCTCGGCCTCCGCTTCGAGCCGCTCCTTGAGGAGGGCGCCGACGCGGCGGGCGTTGCTCTGGAGGTCGTTGTCGAGGAGGTGGGCGAGGTTGGCGTTGCCTGCCGCCATCGTGACGGGGCTGCCGCCGAAGGTGGAGATCGAGTTGCCGTCGATCGCGTCCATGACCTCGGCGCGGGCGACGACGCCGCCGATCGACATGCCGTTGCCGATGCCCTTGGCGAAGGTGAGCAGGTCGGGCGGGCCGTTGCCGGCGTGCGCCTCCCAGCCCCAGAAGTGGTCGCCTGTGCGGCCCCACCCCGTCTGCACCTCGTCGGTGATCCACAGGATGCCGTGGCGGTCGAGGACTTCGCGGAAGGCGGCGAAGAGGCCGTCGGGCGGCGCGGTGAACCCGCCGACGCCCTGGACGGGTTCGGCGATGAGCGCGGCGACGCGGCCGCCGGTCTGGGCGAGGACGTCCTCCAGGTCGGCGACGCAGGCGTCGATGTAGGCGGCGTCGTCGAGGTCGGCGTAGGGGCCGCGGTGGCGGACGCTGCCGTGGACGTAGAGGGTGTGCAGCGGGGAGAGGGTCGTCGGGGACCAGGACTGGTTGCCCGTGATGCCGACGGCGGAGAAGGACCGGCCGTGGTAGCTGTTGCGCATCGCGAGCACCTGGTTGGAGCCGCGGTACGCGGTGGCGAGGAGCAGCGCCGTGTCGTTGGCCTCGGTGCCCGAGGTGGTGAAGAAGACGCGTGCGTCGGGGATGCCGGAGAGGTCGGCGATCTGCTCCGCGAGGTCCACCATGGGGCGGTTGAGGTAGAGGGTGGAGGAGTGGAGGAGGCGCTGGGACTGGTCGGTCACCGCCTTGGTGACCTCGGGGAGGGCGTGGGCGGTCATCGTGGTGAGGATGCCGCCGAAGAAGTCGAGGTAGCGGCGGCCCTCCGCGTCCCAGACGTGGCGGCCCTCACCGTGCGAGAGCTCGATCGGCTCGTCGTAGTAGAGGGCGAGCCAGTCGGGGAGGACGGAGCGGTG
>NZ_AJTQ01000187.1 GCF_000262345.1 Streptomyces xiaopingdaonensis
GGCCAGGAGTGCGGCGGCTGCGGGATCGTTCACGGTTGCACCAGCCCTTCGTAGGCGTCGGGTCGGCGGTCGCGGTAGAAGGCCCACTGGTGGCGGACCTCCTCGATGAGGCCGAAGTCGAGGTCGCGGACGACGAGTTCCTCCGCCTTGTCGTCGGCGACGTCGCCGACGAACTGTCCGCGCGGATCGACGAAGTAGCTGGAGCCGTAGAAGTCGTTGGCGCCGTACTCCTCGGTGCCGACGCGGTTGATGGCGGCGATGAAGTACTCGTTGGCGACGGCCGCCGCGGGCTGCTCCAGCTTCCACAGGTACGAGGAGAGGCCGCGCGAGGTGGCCGAGGGGTTGTAGACGAGCTGGGCGCCGTTGAGGCCCAACTGCCGCCAGCCCTCTGGGAAGTGGCGGTCGTAGCAGATGTAGACGCCGACCTTGCCGACGGCGGTGTCGAAGACGGGCCAGCCGAGGTTGCCGGGCTTGAAGTAGAACTTCTCCCAGAAGCCCTGCACTTGGGGCAGGTGGTGCTTGCGGTACTTGCCCAGGACGGTGCCGTCGGCGTCGATGACGGCCGCGGTGTTGTAGTAGAGCCCCGGCTGCTCCACCTCGAAGACGGGGACGACGACGACCGTGCCCGTCTCCCGCGCCACTTCGCGCATCCGCTGCACCGTGGCGCCGTCGGGCACCGCCTCCGCCCAGCGGTAGTGCTCGGCCTCCTGGACCTGGCAGAAGTACGGAGAGTTGAAGACCTCCTGGAAACCGATGATCCCGGCGCCCTGCCGGGCGGCTTCGCGGACGTACTCCTCGTGTTTGGCGACCATCGACTCGGTGTCGCCGCTCCAGGCGGCCTGCACCAGTGCCGCGCGTACAACCTCGGGCATCAGCAGCTCCTTAGGGGGCGTCTGCCTGTACGACACGCGTAGATGCGCGTGGGATTGCGACGGTAGATCCCGGCATGTCACCTGGCAAGAACCCCGGCCCAAGCTCCGTCCTGGCGGCGGGGGTTGGCGCCGTGATCCGACACAGCCATCCCTACGGCCTGCCCCGGCCGCCCCTACCGGAACCCTTGTGCCGCCGGGGCACTCCGGGCAGGTCGGGCCCGGGCATCGCTCCGGGTGCGTTCGCCGTAAGTTGGTCGAGGAGGCACGGAGTCGACTCGCGCGCTCGCCCTCCTGCCCGGATCCGTGCCGCCGCCCGTCCGGAGACGGTGCACCGCAACGTGCGCCGTCGCAAACAACTCCGGTGCGCCGCCCGGCCGTTGACGACGGCCGAGCGCCCCGGTGGCCGTCGGGGCACGAGGGCGCCCGGACGGCCACCGGCGTCACGCCTCTCAGCGCCCTCCGCTCTCCCGCACCACCATCGCGGAGCCGCCGCCCCGCCGTTCGGGCTCCGCGACCGCTCGCAGCCGTCCGTGCGGCAGCAGTTGCACGCCCGTGGCCGCGCCGATCTCCGGGTTTTCCGTGAACTTGTGTCCCATCGCCTCGAGTTGGCCGCGTACCTCGCTCTCCATCAGACCCGGCTCCGCATCGGTCCGTTCCGCGTTGCGCTGGCTGGCGCGGGGGGCGGCGACGGCGTCGGGGAGCGGCATGCCGCGGTCGATGTGGTTGGTGAGGGTCTGGAGGACGGTGGTGATGATCGTGGCGCCGCCCGGGGAGCCGAGCGCGAGGACGGGCCGCCCGCCGTCGGTGACGAGCGTCGGGGAGATCGACGAGCGCGGACGCTTCGACGGTCCCGGCAGGTTCGGGTCGGGGACCTCCGGGTCGGCCTGCGCGAAGGAGAAGTCGGTGAGTTCGTTGTTGAGGAGGAAGCCGCGGCCAGGGACGGTGATCCCGCTGCCGCCCGTCTGCTCGATGGTGAGCGTGTAGGCGACGACGTTGCCCCACTTGTCGGCGGTGGTGAGGTGCGTGGTGTTCTCGCCCTCGTACGTCGTCTCCGCGGCCTTGCCCGCGGAGCCGCACGGCTGCGGGTCGCGCGGATCGCCGGGGGCGAGGGGGCTGGTGAGGGCCTTGTCGTCGTCGATGAGGCAGGCCCGCGAGGCGGCGAACCCGGGCGAGAGGAGCTCGTCGGTGGGGACGTCGGTCTGCGCGGGGTCGGCCACCCACCGGCCGCGGTCGGCGAAGGCGATGCGGCTCGCCTCCAGGTAGCGGTGGAGATGGTCCCGCTCGTCGAGGGAGCCGAGGTCGGTTCCCTCAAGGACGTTGAGCGCCTCGCCGACCGCGATGCCTCCGGATGAGGAGGGCGCCATGCCGTACACGTCGAGTCCGCGGTAGCCGGACTTGGTCGGCTTCTGCTCCAGCGCCCGGTAGCCGCGCAGGTCCCGGCGGTCGAGGTCGCCGGGGCGCACCTGGCGGTCGGAACCCTTCGCCACGGGCGGCTTGCGGACCGTGCGGACGATGTCGTCGCCGATCGGTCCGCGGTAGACGGCGTCGACGCCCTTGCGGCCCAACTCCCGGTAGGTGCGGGCGAGATCGGGGTTGCGGAGGACCGTGCCGACCTTCGGCAGCTCGCCGCCCGGGAGGAAGAGTTCGGCCGTGGCCGGGAAGTCGCGGAAGCGCTCCTCGTTCTCGGCGGTCTGCTCGCGGAAGGTCTCGTCGACCGTGAAGCCGTCGCGGGCCAGCTTCTCCGCCGGGCGCAGGACGTGGCCGAGGCGCTTGCTGCCCCAGGTGTCGAGCGCCTTCCGCCACGTCGCCGGGGTCCCCGGGGTGCCGACGCCGAGGCCGCTGGTGACCGCCGACTCGAAGGGGATCGGCTCGCCGTCCTCCTGGAGGAGCCGCTCGTCGGCGCTGGCCGGCGCCGTCTCACGGCCGTCGAGGGTGCTCACCTCGCCGGTGGCGGCCGAGTAGTGGACGAAGTAGCCGCCCCCGCCGACGCCCGCGGAGTACGGCTCCGTGACGCCGAGCGCCGCCGCCGTCGCCACGGCGGCGTCCGTGGCGTTGCCGCCCTTGCGGAGCACCTCGATACCGGCGGCGGTCGCGTCCTCGTCGACGCTGGAGACGGCGCCGCCGTAGCCGGTGGCGACGGGCTTCTTGCCGTCCGCGTCCGGGGGTTGGGGGTGCGGGGAGGCGCCGGGCGCCGCCGCGGTGAGCGCACCCACGAGGACGGCGGCGGTGACGGCCGCTCTCCCCCGGCGCCCGCGGCCGCGGCCTGGGCGCGTGCGGGTGTGCGAAGCTGCCGGTTCTGCTCCGGCGCGGCGGTGACGACGCATCGGGCCTCCTCTCGACGGGCTCACGGCGGCTGGCAGCGTAGCCCCCTCGCCGTGCGCACGTCAGTACCGCGCGCCCGCATCGTCGCGATCCGGGAGGAGCGCGGCATCCCGCCTGTGCGCGCGGCAGGGACGCGGGCTGTCGTGGGCACGCCGCCTGTACCCTGCCGCACCATGGATGACTACCTGCGCGAGATCCTCATAGCCGTGGTCGTGGCCGTCGTCGCCGGCGTCCTCGGCTGGGTCGGCCGTACGTACCTGTGGCAGCGCAAGCTCCAGCGCAGGCAGCGCTTCTTCGGGCTCCCCCAGAACTCCGAGTGCGTGGTCGTCGTCAACAGGGACGCGGGGGCCGGCGAGTGGGCGGTGGCGCGGAACGACGTCTTCACGCTCCTCGAACTCTCCTCCGTGGTGAAGGAATGCGGCGCGCACGCCGACCTCGTCGCGCACGACGCTGCACAGCAGGGCTTCGGCGACCGCACGGAGTTCTGCGTCGGCGGACCCGTCGCCAACCGGCGGATGGCGCAGCACCTCCAGTCGCTCCTGCCGGGGGTCCGCGTCAACACGGACTCGGCGCCGGGCCCCGACCGGGGCGCCTTCCTCGTCGGCAGCGAGACGTACCGGCTGGAGGCGGGTACCGCCGAGCACGTCCTGCTCGCGCGGCTCACCGCGGGGCAGAACGGCGACATCCGTCCCGTCTTCCTCTTCTGCGGCCAGCGCACCGTCGCCCACCAGGCCGCGTCCCGGTACCTCACGAAGAACTCGGCGCGACTCGCCCGCAAGTACGGCCAGAACGGGAACTTCTGCCTGCTGCTGAAGGTCGTCAACTCGCAGGCGTACGGCCCCGATGTGGTGGAGCTCGTCGGGGACGTCACCCGCGCGGCGACCTCGCCCGTGCCCGGCGGACGCAAGGGGAGCCACCGCGCAGCGAGTTGAGCTCAGCGCTGGAGCCCGCCGCCCGCCATCGTGGAGCCCGCTCGCGCCGGCGCCACCTCGACGTCGCGGTTCTTGACGTTGCGCCGCTCGTGCCGCGCGACCCGGTTGGCGCACCACGACAGCAGCATGCACAGCCCGATGTAGATCGTGGAGACGACGAGCACCACGGGGATGAACGGCATCGTGTAGTCCATGTTGATCGCGACGAGCCGTCCCGCGTGGAGGAACTCCTCGTAGGTCATGAGGAATCCGAGCGAGGTGTCCTTCAGCGCGACCACGAGCTGGCTGATGATCGTCGGCAGCATGGCGCGCACCGCCTGCGGTACGAGGACGTACGTCATCACCTGCGTCTTGCGCATGCCGAGCGCGTAGGCGGCCTCCCGCTGGCCCGCGGGCGCGGAGTGCACGCCGGCGCGGAACACCTCGGCGAGCACCGACCCGTTGTAGAGCGTCAGCCCGGTGACGAGCGCGGGGAGCGCCTGCACCTGGAGCGCCACGAAGACGAAGAAGATCATCACCAGCACCGGCATCGCCCGGAAGAACTCTACGAACACGGTGGCCACCCACCGCACCGGCGCATGGTCGGAGAGCCGCCCCGCGGCGAGGGCGGCGCCGAGCGCGAGCGAGAGGACGGCCGCGAAGGCGAACGCCTTCAGCGTGTTGGCGAGCCCGGTGAGCAGCAGTTCCTGGATGCCGGTGTAGGTGAAGGGCCGCCACTTGACGGCGGCGAACTGCCCCGTGCCGATGAGGAGATGGAGCACGAAGGCGAGGACCGCCGCGATGGCCAGGCTCGCGACGACGCCGTAGGCGAGGTGCCGGGCCCGTGTCCTCGGGCCCGGGATGTCGTAGAGCGCCGACGGCTCGGCGGTGCGGGCGCTCATCGGGCGACCCCCGAGCGCTTCTCCAGCAGGTTGAAGACGGCGCTGATGGCGAGCGTGAGGAACAGGTACCCGAGGGCGATCCACGCGAAGGCCCGGATGACGCTGTACCCGTTCTCGTTGAGCGTCTTGTAGGTGCTCAACAGCTCGACGACGCTGAAAGAACCGGCGATGGCGGAGTTCTTCGCCAGCGCGATGAGCGTCGAGCCGACGGGCGGGATGACGGTGCGGAACGCCTGCGGCAGCACGACGGTGCCCAGCGTCTGGCCGAAGGTCATCCCGAGGCTGCGCGCGGCCTCGCCCTGGCCCACGGGGACGGTGGCGATCCCGGAGCGCACGGCCTCGCAGACGAACGCGGAGGTGTAGCAGCCGAGCGCGAGGACGGCGAAGAGCTCGAAGGGGAGCGCGACGCCGAACCGCGGCAGCCCGAGGAGCATCGCGAAGAAGAGGAGCGTGAGCGGGGTGTTGCGGAGCACGGTCACCCACGCCGTGCCGATCCACCGCAACGCGGCGACCGGCGCCACCCGGAGCCCCGCCACGACCACGCCGACGACGAGCGCGAGGAGCGAGGAGTAGAGGGTCAGGCGCAGGGTGCCGAGGAAACCCTGCCCGTAGAGCGAGAAGTTGTCGGTGAGGACGTCCATGGTTCAGCTCTCCTCTGCCGGTTCGCGCGCGGAGCGGTCGAGCGGCGGCGGCCGCGGTGCCGGCTCGCCCGAGAGGCCGAGCGTCGCGTCGTAGGCGCGCTTCCAGTCGCCGTTGCGCTCGCGCCGGAGGAGCGCGCGGTCGAGCGCCCGCGCCAGCGCCGTTTCCTTCCTCGGGACGCCGATGCCGTACGGCTCCTCGGAGAACGCCCTGCCGACGACGTGGAGTTGGGAGGGGTCCTTGGCCGCGTAGCCGAGGAGGATCGTGTCGTCCGTGGTGACGGCGTCCACCTGGTCGTTGAGGAGGTTGTCGACGCAGATCGCGTACGAGTCGTAGGCGACGGCCTCCGCCTTCGGGTACTCGTCCTGGAGGCGCTGGAGCGGCGTCGAGCCGACCGCGGAGCACACCTTCCTCCCCGCGAGGGACTGCGGCCCTTTGATCCGCCGCTCGTCCGTGCGCACGAGGAGGCGCTGCCCCGCCATGTAGTAGGGGCCGGCGAAGCCGACCAGCTTCCTGCGGCCGGGGTTGATGGTGTAGGTGCCGACGTGGAAGTCGACCTGCCCGTTCTGGAGCGACGTCTCGCGGTTGGCCGAGGCGATCGCCTTGAACTCCACCTGCCGGTACGGGTCGAGCCGAGGGACGCCGCGAGCATCCGTGAGATCTCGATGTCGAAGCCGCGGTAGGACCCGGTCGCCGGGTTCTTCTCGCCCGTGCCCGGCTGGTCCTCCTTGGCGCCGATCACCAGGTGCCCGCGGTTCTTCGCCTGCTTCCACGACGGCGAGGAGGGGAGCGAGAAACCACGGTCGACGCGGTAGTGCGGCAGGCTCCCCGGCTGCGGCCCGCGCGGCGGCGGACTCCCGGAGCGGCCGCAACCGGCGGCGAGCAACGCCAGTGTGCAGCAGACGACGGCGGTCGCGCGTGCGGCGTGCCGGGGCGCGGGCGGGGCGGGTCGGCGGCGCGGTCGCACGGGTCGTCCTCTCAGTGCTTGAGGATCTTGGAAAGGAAGTCCTTGGCGCGGTCGCTCCGCGGCGACGTGAAGAACTCCTCCGGCGTGCGGTCCTCGACGACCTGGCCGTCCGCCATGAAGACGACGCGGTTCGCCGCCGAACGGGCGAAACCCATCTCGTGCGTGACGACGACCATCGTCATACCGTCCCGCGCGAGCTGCTGCATGACCTCCAGCACCTCGCTGATCATCTCGGGGTCGAGCGCGGACGTCGGCTCGTCGAAGAGGAGCGCCTGCGGCTTCATCGCGAGGGCGCGTGCGATGGCGACCCGCTGCTGCTGACCGCCGGAGAGCTGCGCCGGGTACTTCTCCGCGTGGTCGGAGAGCCCTACGCGGTCGAGGAGTTGACGCGCCCGCCGCTCGGCCTCGTCCTTCTTCATCCGGCGCACCTTGACCGGTGCGAGCATCACGTTGGCGAGCGCCGTCTTGTGCGCGAAGAGGTTGAAGGACTGGAAGACCATCCCCACCTCGGTACGGAGCCTGGCGAGTTTCCTACCCTCGGCGGGGAGGGGTTCGCCCGCGACGGTGAGGGTGCCGCTCTCCACGGCCTCAAGTCGGTTGATGGCCCGGCAGAGCGTCGACTTGCCGGAGCCCGAGGGCCCGATCACGACGACGACCTCACCGCGGCCGACCACCAGGTCGACCTCCTTGAGCACGTGCAGCGAGCCGAAGTGCTTGTTGACACCGCGCAGCTCGATCAGCGGTTCCACAGGGACCGGAAGCTATCGGTCCGGGCGAGACGCGTCCGGGAGGACACGCGACGGCCCGTCAGGGAGCGGACACCTCCGCGTAGACGCTGGAGAGTTCGGGCACCCCGTTGGTCGCCCAGCCCACGCCCTCCTCCACGACGTCCAGTTCGCGGCCCGAGTCGAGGACGACGACGGGCTGGCCGTCGTCGCGGCGGTGCCAGTGCGCGCCGCCGATCGTGGCGACGAGGACCGTGCCGAGGTAGAGGCCCGCGTCGGTGCCGAGCCAGGGCATCGCCTCCGGGTCGTCCCGCCAGCGGGGCAGGAGTTGGTCGAGCGCGTTCAGCGACTCCGGGGTGTCGTCGAGGACGACGCCGACTCTCTCGGCCTGGTCGCGCAGGAGCTCGCACTCGGAGAAGAGCGCCGCCGCGCCGGCCCCGTCGGGGTAGGCGGCCGAGATCCGCTCGCTCTCCTCGGCCCTGCGCCGTTTGTCGAGAAAGGGGATGCGCATACGTCCAGCGTGTCACCGACGGTACCCGCCGCACCATAGGCGCGCTGTGTACGCTGTGCTCCCGGTTGCCCTGTTGGACACCTTGACGCCGCATTGGCGCCTTTCTACTTTCACTCGGCCTCTGTCCAATACGGGGCGCACATCCGACTGTTGGAGCCGCACGGAAGGGCAACCGCGTGCACAGACGCCTTACGACGAGCATCCTGGTGATCGTGCTGACCGCACTGGGGACAACGACAGCCGTCGCGCAGAGCGCCACGGCACCATCCGCCGACCGGCGCGGAGCGAACACGACCGCGACGGACCGCGAACCCGCGACGACGAGGCCGCAGCCGCTCTCGCGCCTCTACGACAACCGCGCCGTCGGCGACCCCGACGCCCGCACCGCACACACCGCCGACTTCGACGGCGCGGGCAACTCCCTGTCCGCGCAGGACCTCGAGGCCGCCGGCTGGCACCCCGGCACCCGGCTCCGCCTCGACGGCGCCGACCTGGAGCGCCCCGACCGCAAGGCCGGCGAGCCCGACAACGTCGTCGCCGAAGGCCAGCACGTCCGCGTGCGCGGCACCGGCAACGCGCTCTCCTTCCTCGTCGCCGCGACCACCGAGGACGCCGCCGGCCGGGCGGTGGGCGGCAGCGGCACCGTGCGGTACGCCGACGGCTCGGAGAGCCGGTACACGCTCACGGCCGAGGACTGGCGCGGCGGCCCCGTCAGCACCAAGGCCGTCGCGCTCCCCCACCTCAACACGCCTGGGGGGCCGCGGGCCGAGCAGACGAAGCTCTACGCGGTGACGGTCCCGCTCCAGCGCGGCGAACCGGTCGACTCGGTCCAACTCCCGCGCACGCGCGGCTCCGCGGAGCGGCTCCACGTCTTCGACGTCGCGGTGCGCGAGGACGGCGCCGGCTGGACGGGCAGTTGGGCGGCGAGCACGGGCGGATACGCCGAGGTCGGCCCGTGGCAGGACCAGACGCTCCGCCTCGTCGTCCATGCCTCGTCCGGCGGTCCGAAGGCGCGGGTGCGGCTCGCCAACACCTTCGCGGGCAGTCCGGTGCGGATCGGCCCCGTCTCCGTCGGCGTGCAGCGCGAGGGCGCGCAGGCCCGCGGGCGCCCGGTGCCGCTCACGTTCAACGGCCGTGCGGGAACGGTCGTCCCGGCCGGCGCCGAGGTCGTGAGCGACCCGGTCGCCTTCGACGTCCCCACGGGCGCCGACCTCCTCGTCAGCCTCCACCTGCCCGAGCGGGTGACCGCGGCGCCGCTGCACTCCGAGACGCGCCAGCTCTCCTACGTCAGCAACCCCGGCAGCGGCGACCGCACCGGCGAGCCCGGCGGCGGCTCCTTCACCGGACGCATCGACGTGTGGCCCTTCCTCACCGGCGTGGACACCGCGGGCGGCCCCGGCTCCGTCGTCACGCTGGGGGACTCCATCACCGACGGCACCCGCTCCACCGAGGGCGCCAACAACCGCTGGCCCGACATCCTCGCCGCCCGCCTGCGCGACGACTCGGGGAGCGTGCCCGCCTACGGCGTCCTGAACCACGGCATCTCGGCCAACCGCATCGTCACCGACCGCTACCCCGGCGACGGCGTGAGCACGGACACCGCAGGGGTGAGCGCCCAACACCGCCTGGAGCGCGACGTCCTGGGGCAGACGTCCGCGCGCACCGTGGTCCTCTTCGAGGGCATCAACGACGTCCGCTGGGGCACCTCGGCGGAGGAGGTGATCGCCGGTATGAAGGCGATCGCCGCCCGCGCCAGGGCGCAGGGGCTCCGCGTCGTCGCCGGGACGGTCACGCCGTGCGAGGGGTACACGGACTGCACCGCCGAGGTGGAGGCGCGGAGGGCGGCCGTCAACTCCTTCCTCCGCTCCGAGGACGGCACCTTCGACGCGTTCCTCGACTTCGACGCCGCGGTGCGCGACCCGTCCCACCCCACGCGGATGCTGCCGGCCTACGACAGCGGCGACCATCTCCACCCCGGCGACGCCGGGTTGAAGGCGATGGCCGACTCCATCGACCTCCGCAAGCTCCACGCCTGAACCCGCGCGACGGCCGCCGGTGCGCCCGGCGGCCGTCGTCTCCGGCCGCCGCAGGCGCCGGTGGACGAGCCGACCACCGCATGCCCCGGGAGCACCACCCGCCGCGGCGCCAACGGAGCGCGCGGACAGGGAAGTTACCGCGCTGCGAGGCCCCGGGACTCAACTGCCGCCGGACGCCCGGTCGTCAGGAACCGGGGGCCGTCCCCCGCGCGCGCCTCCTCCACGGCACGCAGCCGCGCGAACGCGTCCGGCTACATCAGCCGCTTGCAGCCGGGCCAGTCGTGCACCGCTCATCGGCAGTTCTCGTCCGGGTCGAGACGGATGCGGGACCGCTGCACCGCGGTGAGGCGCCCGCCGTCGGCGACGAGACCGGTCTTCGGCAGCGGCCACTCCCCCGCGGGATGGACGAAGTGGGCGAGAAATGGGCGGGGTTCGAGGTCCCCGAACTCGCCGAGACCCGTCCCCTCCACGGCTTCGCGCCGGGTGGTCCGCCACGGGGCCTCGCCGTGTTCCGCGTTCCCGCCGGGGAGTTGCCAGACCTGGCCGACGTGGACGGAGCGGAGCAGGAGCGGTCGGCCGCGCTCGTCGCGGACGTCGAGGCAGCCGTAGACGGTGTGGTGCGGGAGGGTCCTGACGTACTCGGCCGGCGGGACCGGGTGCGGGCGGGGCGCGGGATCTGCCACGGGGGAAGCGTTCCCCTGACCGCACCGCCGTCCGCGTCCGCCGCGCCGCACGGGCCGGGCGGACCCTTGCCACGTGCGGAAACGGAAGCTGTGCACTGGCTCGGCGCCCCGCGCACCGGGAACCCACGGGGCGCGCGGCGCACTCGGCCCCGGCTCTCCTCAGAGCTCCAGGTCGACGACGACGGGCGCGTGGTCGGAGGCGCCCTTGCCCTTGCGCTCCTCGCGGTCCACGTAGGCGTCCTGCACGGCTGTCTGGAAGGCGGGGTTGCCGTAGACGAGGTCGATGCGCATGCCCCGGTTCTTCGGGAAGCAGAGCTGGCGGTAGTCCCAGTAGGTGAAGGCGACGTCGTACTTGAGGGCGCGGGGGTGCACCTCGGTGACGCCGGTCTTCTCCAGGGCGTGCAACTGCTCGCGTTCGGCGGGGGTGACGTGGGTCGCGCCGTCGAAAGCGGAGATGTCCCAGACGTCCGCGTCGGTGGGGGCGATGTTGAAATCGCCGAGGATCGCGAACGGGCGCTCGCCCGCGGCGTTCTCGGCGGCCGTCGCGCGGAGCGCCTCCAGCCAGCGGAGCTTGTACTCGTAGTGTGCGTGGCCCACCTCACGGCCGTTGGGGACGTAGACGCTGACCAGGCGCACACCGCCGCAGACCGCCGCGGCGGCGCGGGCCTCCGCGGCGCCCTCGAACTCGGGGGCGTCGGGCAGCCCCTTGACCGGCTCCTCCAGGCCGACGCGCGAGAGGACCGCGGTGCCGTTCCAGCGGCCCGAGGCGTTCACCACGGACTCGTAGCCGAGATCGCGGAGTTCGGCGGCAGGGAAATTCTCCTCGCTGACCTTGAGTTCCTGGAGGCAGACCGCGTCCGGCTCGGCGGACTCCAGCCAGCCGAGGAGCCGCGGCAGACGGGCGGTGATGGAGTTGATGTTCCAGGTCGCGATGCGCATACCGCGAATCTACTAGCCGAGACCGACACTCTGCCCCGGCTCCAGCCGGGAGTGCTCGGCGCGGCCCGTGCCGGGCCCGCCGGAGCCGAGCATGCGGCCGTAGGCGGCGAGGCCGTTGCCGTTGAGGAGGCCGTCGTGGATGTCGTACGCGGTGGTCGGGGCGACCTCGCGGACGTAGTCGAGGACCTCGGCGAACTTGTTCCACGGCGCGTGCAGCGGCAGCAGCAGCGTCTCGACGGGGCGCTCGGGGACGGTGAGCGCGTCGCCGGGGTGGAAGACGGTGCCCGTCGGGGCCTCGACGAGGTAGCCGACGTTGGTGATCCGCGGGATGTCCGGGTGGATCACGGCGTGCAGCTCGCCGTGGACCTGCACCTCGAAGCCGGCGGCGGTGAAGGAGTCGCCGTGCCCGACGGTGTGCACCCGGCCGGGGAAGGCGGGCGCGATCTGTTCGGCGACGCTGCGCAGCGTGTGGATCTCGGCTGCCGGGTTCGCCTCCATCGCGGCGCGCAGCCGTCCCTCGTCGAAGTGGTCGGCGTGCTCGTGGGTCACCAGCAGGACGTCCGCGCCGAGCGCGGCGTCCGGTTCGGAGAAGCCGCCCGGGTCGATGACGAGGGTGCGGCCGTCCTTCTCCATCCTGACGCAGGCATGGCCCTTCTTGATCAGCTCCATGGCGACCATTCTGGCAGCCGCCGCGCCCGCGCCCGCGTACCGGTGGGGCGCGCTCCGCCGGCGGCGCTCACTCCTCGGTGCTCGTCTCCTCGCGGATCACCCGCTGGGCCACGCCGAAGGCCGAACGCGCCGCGGGAAGGCCGCAGTAGACGCCGGTGTGGAGGAGGACCTCCTTGATCTCGTCCGGGGTGAGGCCGTTGCGGAGCGCCGCCCGGGTGTGGACCGCGAGCTCCTCGAAGTGGCCGCGCGCCGCGAGCGCCGTGAGCGTCACGACGGAGCGGGTGCGGCGGTCCATGCCGCGCCTCGACCACAGGTCGCCCCAGGCGTAGCGGGTGGCGAAGTCCTCGAAGTCCGCGGTGAAGCCGTCGGTCTCGGCCCCGGCCTGGTCGACGAGCGCGTCGCCGAGCACCTCGCGCCGCACCTTCGTCCCGGCCGCGTAGAGGTCGCGGTCGGGGGCTGCGAAGACGCCCGACTCCAACTCGGCGACCGCGCTGGGCTGTTGCGGCACGGGGGCGATCACGGGGGACGGCGGGGGCGGCCCCGCCGCGGACTCCTGCCAGGTGGTCGTGGCGTGCCGGATGATCAGGTCGGTGACGGCGGCCGGCTGCTCGACCGGCGCGAGGTGCGAGGCTCCGGGCACCATCGCGAGCCGTGCGTCGGGGATTCCGGCGACGAGCGCACGCGCCTCGTTCGGCGGCGTCGTGTCGTCCTCGGCCCCGGTGACGACGAGCGTGGGCACGCCGACGCCGCTCAGCGACTCCCGCGCGTCGAAGGCCGCGAACGCCTCGCAGGCGGCGATGTAGCACCCGGGGTCGGTGGTACGGACCATCTGCACCGCCCACTCCACGATCGCGGGCTGCGCCTCGGCGAACCCGGGCGTGAACCAGCGCTCAGGGGTCGAACGCGCGAGGGAGTCGAGGCCCTTGGTCCGCACGACGACGCCGCGCTGGCGCCACGCGTCGGGGCTGCCGTACCGCGGCGAGGAGGAGACCAGCGCCAGCGTCGTCAGGCGGTGCGGCGCGGCGAGCGCGAGCTGGACGCCGATGGCGCCGCCGAGGGAGCAGCCGACGTAGCCGAACCGCTCGATGCCGAGGCCGTCGAGGGTGGTCAGCAGCCGGGCCGCGAGCGCCTCCGTCGAGTCGGCCGGGTGCGCGGGGGAGCCGCCGTGTCCGGGTAGGTCGTATCTGAGTACGCGCCAGTGTCTGGTGAGTTCGGGTATCTGCCGGTCCCACATGTGCCAGGTCGTGCCGAGGCCGGGGCCGAGCACGAGTACGGGCGCGTCGTCAGGGCCTTCGATCCGGTGTTGCAGGCTGTTGGCAGGCATCGTCTCGCTCACACGTTCACGCTATCCGGGGCGGGCAGGGGGCGGTGCAGTGGGTTTGGGGTCTTCACGTGCTCTGCGCAGTTCGGTACCACGGGGTGCGGCGTCCGGACGGTCAGAGCCGCACCGTCGAGACCACGTAGACCCTCGGTCTGCTCTCGAAGGAGTCGTCCACGACGACGCGCACCTGGGGGCGGTCGTCGGCGCGCTCCCGCACGGTGCCGGAGAAGGGGCGGTCGGGCTCGTCGAGCTTCCAACCGACCGTGTCCGCCTGGCCCTTGGTGATCGCTCCCCGGCCCGCTTCGAGGTCGGCGGCGCTGCTGCCGAGGTACCCGAGGAACCGGTCGAGCTGCCGCTCGTCGGTGCGGAACTCGGCGTAGAGGCGGCTCTGCGACCACGAGTTGACCTCGTAGTGCGCGACGCGGGTGGCACCGTACGGCACGGGGACGTCGTAGATACGGCGCTGCACCTTCGAAGGCCACGCGTAGGTGAGGCTCGTGGCGGAGGCGGTGCGCTCCTTGTCGCGTCCGCTGTCCCGGCTCTGGAACGCGGAGATCACCACGTAGCCGGCGGGGATCGCGATGAGGAGCACCACGATCAGCAGCGTGAGCAGGCGGTTGCGCGGGCGGCGCGGGGGCCCGGCGGGCGGCAGCGCCGGGCCGCCGGGCGGGGTCTCCCCGCCGCCGTCGGCGCTGCGCCGGAGGGTTCCGGTGGCTGCCGTGGTCACTGGCCCACCGCCCTGCGGAGGTTGTCCGCGGCGCGCTCGTACCGCTCGTACCGCTCCAGGCGGCGGCGGTTGGCGCGGCGGAACCTCCGCGCGACGAGCCGGGCGAGGTCGGCGGCGCCGACCATCCCCGCCTCCGGGCCGAGTTGCGCCTTGGCGATCCGCGCCTCGGGGCGGTAGCCGCGGCCGGTGAGCTGGCGTGCGAAGGCTTCTCTCGCCGGCGTGATGAGGAGTTCGTCGGCGGCGCTCACGCCGCCGCCGATGACGAAGCAGGACGGGTCGAGCGCGGCCGCGAGGTTGGCGATGCCGACGCCGAGCCACTGGCCGATGTCCTGGAGCAGCTCGGTGCACATCGCGTCGCCTTCCCTGGCGAGCTCCGTGATGAGCGGCCCCGTGATGTCGCCGACGCGGCCCTCGACGCGGTCGATGATGCCGTAGGCGACGGGCGACTCGGCGGCGGCGAGCTCGCGGGCCTCGCGCACCAGCGCGTTCCCCGAGCTGTACTGCTCCCAGCAGCCGCGGTTGCCGCACGGGCAGCGGTGCCCGCCCGGCACCACCTGCATGTGCCCGAACTCACCGGCCACACCGTACTTTCCGCGCTTGACCTGACCGTTCTCGAGTATGGCGCCGCCGATGCCGGTGCCGAGGGTGATCATGACGAGGTGGTCCTCGCCGCGCCCGGCGCCGAACCGCCACTCGCCCCAGGCCGCGGTGTTGGCGTCGTTGTCGACCATCACGGGGACGGCGAGGCGGGCCGTGAGGGCGTCCTTCAACGGCTCCCCC
>NZ_AJTQ01000188.1 GCF_000262345.1 Streptomyces xiaopingdaonensis
GGCGAGATGGGGCGCGAAGAGGACGCGGGAGCGGTCGGCGTCGACCCAGCCGGCCGCGCCGATGCCGACGGCGTGGACGTCGTGCCGGTCGGAGAGGTCGAGGACGAGTTCGGCGATGGTGTCCTCGACGACCTTGGGGCTCTTCGACTTCTCGGGCGTCTCGGCGCGGGCCTGCTCCAGGATGGTGCCGTCCGCGTCGACGACGCCGGCCATCACCTTGGTGCCCCCGATGTCGATGCCGACGGTCGGCACCCGCGGCGCCGAGTGCGGGGAGCGCCGCTCGCGCGTGGAGACGGTGCGCAGGACGCTGGCGCTGCTGCCCGAGCGCCGGCGGTACACGCGCTCGGTGCGGGTCGGATAGTAGCCCTCACTGCTCACTCGGCCACCTCCTCGCGCTGCTCGCCCGGTCTGCGCGGGTCAGTGGTCTCGCTGCGGTGGGGGCTGCGCAAGAGTCCATCCCGTCTCTGCGTGGTCGCGGTCTCGGGCCTTCCCGGTGCCGGCCGCCGGACGGGCCGGCTCCCCGGGACGCCGCGCCGATTCTGCCTCACCGCTGGACGGGGGCGCTCGGCGGAACCCACCGTACCGCCACGGGACCGCCCCGCGGACGCTCTCCGCCACGGGCCCGGGGGCGCCGCGGCCGGCTCAGCGCTGGAGTTCGTGGCTGAGCTGCTCCAGCTCGCTGCCGCCGGCCATCTGCCGCACGAGCTCCTCCAGCTCCAGCTCGTCGCGGTGGTGGCTGCCGGCCATCGTGCCGCGCTTGAGCAGGACGAAGCGGTCCCCCACGAGGTACGCGTGGTGCGGGTTGTGGGTGATCAGGACCACACCGAGTCCGGCGTCCCGCGCGGCGGCGACGTACTTGAGGACCACGCCCGACTGCTTGACGCCGAGCGCCGCCGTCGGCTCGTCGAGGACGAGGACCTTGGCGCCGAAGTGGATCGCCCGGGCGATCGCGACGGACTGGCGCTCGCCGCCGGAGAGGGTGCCGATCGGCTGGTCGACGTCGCGCAGGTCGATGCCCATGCGCAGCAGCTCGCTGTGGGTGGTGGCGCGCATCCGCGGAACGTCGAGGCGGCGCAGCGGGCCGCGGCCCGTGGTGAGTTCGGAGCCGAGGAAGAAGTTCCGCCAGACCGGCATCAGGGAGACCACGGCGAGGTCCTGGTAGACGGTGGCGATGCCGCGGTCGAGCGCCTCGCGCGGGGAGGAGAGCGAGGTCTCCTCCCCCTGGACACGGAAGCCGCCCGCGTCGTGCCGGTGGAGCCCTGAAACGATCTTGATGAGCGTGGACTTGCCCGCGCCGTTGTCGCCGAGCACGCAGGTGATCTCGCCGGGGTGCACCTGGAGCGAGACGTCGGTGAGCGCCTTGATGTGGCCGTAGTACTTGCTGACGGCGTCGAGTTCGACGAGCGGCGGGGTGGCCGCCGCCTCGCTCTTCGCCCCGTCCTCGGCGGTCATCGGCTCGCCTCCGCGCGCTTGCGAATCCACAGGTTGAGCAGGGTGGCCAGCAGCAGCATGGCTCCCAGGAAGAACTTGAACCACTCCGGGTTCCACTGGGCGTAGACGATGCCCTTGCTCGTCATGCCGAAGATCAGGGCGCCGACCGCGGTACCCACCGCGGAACCGTAGCCGCCGGTGAGGAGGCACCCGCCGATCACCGCGGCCGCGATGTAGATCAACTCGTTGCCGACGCCCTCGCCCGACTGCACGACGTCGTAGCTGAAGAGCAGGTGCTGCCCCGATATCCAGGCGCCGAGGCCGACGGCCATGTAGAGGCCGATCTTCACCCTGGGGACGGGGACGCCGAGCGCCCGCGCCGCCTCGACGCCACCGCCGACCGCGAAGATCCAGTTGCCGACCCGGGTGCGCAGCAGCACCCAGGTGGCGAGCGCGACGAGCACCAGCCACCAGACCACGGTGATCTGGAGGTCCACGCCGCCGATCGAGAGCTGCGAGGCGAAGAGCGCCCTGGCCGACTCGAACCCCTCCATGTCGGAGATGCCCTTGGTGGAGACCGTGCCGCTGATGAGCTTGGTGAGGCCCAGGTTGAGTCCGGTGAGCATCATGAAGGTGCCGAGCGTGATGATGAAGCTCGGCAGCCCGGTGCGCGTGAGCACGACGCCGTTGAAGAGCCCGATGGCGAGGGTCACCAGGAGCGAGACGCCGACACCGACCCAGGCGTTCGCCGTCATCTGGTAGCTGAACATCGAGGAGACGAGCGCCGAGGAGGTCACCATCACGCCCGTCGAGAGGTCGAACTCCCCGCCGATCATCAGCAGCGCTACCGGCACCGCCATGATGCCGATCGTGGACGAGGCGTAGAGCACCGTCGAGAGGCTGGAGGCGCGGAGGAAGCTGTCGGCGAAGAACGCGAAGAAGACGAAGACGGCCACGGCGCCGACGACCGCGCCGAGTTCGGGCCGTCCCAGCAGGCGGCGGGCCAGGCCCTTGCGCTCGGGGACGGCCGCGGGCCGCGACGGCTGCGTGCCCTCCGCGGGGTCCGCGGCCGGTGGCGCGGTGCCGCTCATCGGGTGCCTCGCTTGGTGTACTCGCGCAGTTCTGCGGCGTCGTCCTTGGTGAGGACCTGCGGTCCTGTGAGGACGGGCTCGCCGCCGCCGAGCATGTCGGCGTTGTAGCGGTAGAGCCAGAGCAGGTCGACGGCCTCGTACCCCTGCAGGTAGGGCTGCTGGTCGACGGCGAAGCCGATGCTGCCGTCCTCCAGCCCTTCGGCGACCTTGTCGTTGAGGTCGAAGGTGTCGACCTCGGCGTCGCTGCCCGCGTCCTCGGCGGCCTGCGCGGCCGTCGGCGCGAAGGGGGCGCCGAGGGTGACGACGGTGTCGAGGTCCTTGTCCGACTGGAGCTCCGCCTCGATCGACGACTGCACG
The DNA here is from genome assembly GCF_000262345.1 of Streptomyces xiaopingdaonensis. GTDB lineage: Bacteria > Actinomycetota > Actinomycetes > Streptomycetales > Streptomycetaceae > Streptomyces > Streptomyces xiaopingdaonensis. The sequence continues at coordinate 2,880 of NZ_AJTQ01000188.1, forward strand.
TTCGGCATGTTGGTGCCGTCGACGTAGAGGTTGTCGAGCTTCCCCTCGAAGGTCTCCCCGACGCCGCGGCAGCGCTCCTCGTGGCCGACGTTGCCCTGCTCGTGGAGGACGCAGACGGCCTTCTTCCGGCCGCGGTCGTTGAGCTCCTCGCCCACGGCCTCGCCGGCCTTCACCTCGTCCTGGCCGATATGGGTCAGGGCGCCGAAGGACTCCGACTCGTCCTGACCCGAATTGATGGTGACGACCGGGATGCCCGCCTTGACCGCCTTCTTGACGGCCTTCTCCATGGCGGACGGCTTGGCGAGGGTGACGATCAGGCCGTCGACCTTCTTGTCGATCGCCGCCTGGACGAGCTGGGCCTGGCGCCCCGCCTCCTTGTCGTGCGAGTAGAGGAACTCGATGTTGTCCTTGGCCGCCGCCTGCTTGGCGCCGCTCTGCACGATGTCCCAGTAGGTGTCGCCGTCTCCCGAGTGCGTCACCATGGCTATCTTCCAGCGGGGCGTGTCCACGTTGGCCTTGCCCGAGGCGCCCTGCGCCCGCTCCTCCTCGGCGCGCTTGCCGCCGGTGCTGCTGCACCCTGCCAGCCCCACCGCGAGGACGAGCACCGCCGCCGCGACGCCGGCCGCCCTCCTGCGGGCCCTGCCGGACCTCTTCACGCTGGCCACGCTTCTCCTGCCCTCCTACGGGTACTGCTCGGTGTGGGCCCCCGGCCCCAGGTGCGGCGCCCCGGAAGGGGTCTTCGGTCCGGCGCCGCGGGCGAGCCTCGCACAAGTATCCGTCACCGCTGCCCGCGGGGCGTCCGCGGGCCCGCGCCGGGTGAGATACGACGCACAAGGCAGCGCGCACGCTGCGGTGTTCACCCCCTGCCCACGTCGGCGCACCCGGCTCCGGGCGGAGGCCGGCACGGTCGCGAGCTGCGCGCCCGCGGCCATGGCGGAGTTGTAGCGGCGGTCGGCGGGCGCGTCAATGGGCGGGAGGGCGGCTGCCCCCGCGCGCGGGGAGCGGGCGGGGCGCGCGGCGACGCGGACATTCCCTGCTTCCCGGACAAACGGTTGACACCGACCGAGGGGGCCCGCAGCGTGGCGCCATGCGTATCGGACTCGTCGGCGTCGGCCGGATCGGCAGCTTCCACGCGCACACGCTCGCGGCGCACCCCGAGGTGACGGAGCTGGTCGTCGCCGACCTGGACCCCGCGCGCGCCGCCCGGACCGCGGCGGCGCTCGGCGCCACGCCGGTGGCGGGTCCGGCGGAGCTGCTCTCGCTCGACGTGCACGCGCTCGTCGTCGCGGCGGCGACCGACGCACACGCCGAGCTGGTCACCGCCGCGGCCGAGCGGGGCCTCCCGGTCTTCTGCGAGAAGCCCCTCGCGCGCGAACTCGGCGGCACCCGGGCCGTGTTGGCGTCGGTCGCCCAGGCGGGGACGCTCCTCCAGGTCGGCTTCATGCGCCGCTTCGACGCCGGCTACCTCGCGGCCCGCGAGGCGCTCCGCGCCGGCCGCCTCGGCCGGCTGCACACCGTGCGCGCCGTCACCTCCGACCCGGCCCCGCCGCCAGACGCCTACCTGCCGCTCTCCGGCGGACTCTTCCGCGACTGCCTCGTCCACGACTTCGACGCGGTCCGGTGGCTCACGGGCCGGGAGGTCGTCTCCGTCCAGGCGGCGGGTTCGGACGCGGGCCCGCCGGCCTTCCGCGCCGCCGGCGACGTCGACACCGCGGCCGCCCTCCTCACCCTCGACGACGGCACCCTGTGCACGGCCACCGCCACCCGGGTCAACGGCGCGGGGTACGACGTACGGATGGAACTCGCGGGCGAGAAGGACCAGTTGGCGGTCGGACTCGACGCGCGCACGCCGCTCGCCTCGGTCGAGGAGGACAGCCCCGTCCGCAGTGGGAGCCCCTGGCTCGGCTTCCTCGACCGCTTCGCGCCCGCGTACCGCGCCGAACTCCGCGCTTTCCTGCGGGCGGTGCGCGGCGAGGTGCCCAACCCGTGCCCGGGAGAAGAGGCGTTGGCGGCTTTCCGGGTCGCCGACGCGTGCGAGGTCTCCCGGCGGGAGGGGAGGCCCGTGGCGCCCTGACTCAGCCGAGGCGCACGGGAAGCTGCCGCGGGCCGCGCAGCAACGTGCCCGTACGCCAGGAGAGTTCGGACGCCGGTACGTCGAGCGCCAGGTCGGGGATGCGCGCGAGGAGCGTCGTCACGGCAGTGCGGGCCTCTAGGCGTGCGAGCGGGGCGCCGAGGCAGAAGTGGGCACCGTGGCCGAAGGCGAGGTGGCCGCCGGTGTCCCGGTGGATGTCGAACTCGTCGGGGTGCGGGAAGTGTTCGGGGTCGCGACCGGCCGAGGCGAGGCCGACGCAGACCACCTCGCCCGCGGGGATGACCGTGCCGTCGTCGAAGGGGACCGGCTCCGTCGTGAACCGGGGGATCGAGCGCGCGACGGGCCCCTCGAACCGCAGCGTCTCCTCGACGGCGGCCGCCACGAGCGAGGGGTCCGCGCGCACCTGGGCCAACTGCTCGGGGTGCTGGAGCAGGCAGAGCACGGTGCTGGTGATGAGGTTGACGGTCGTCTCGTACCCGGCGACGAGCAACAGGTTGGCCATGCCGAGGAGTTCCACGCCGGTGATGAGCGACTCCTCGCCGTCCTCCCGGGAGGCCGCCTCGAGCAGGGCGCCGAGCAGGTCCTCCCCTCCGGCCGAACGCTTCGCGTCGACGAGGCGGGCGAGGAACGCGTGCAAGTCCTCGGACATGGCTGCTGCTTCCTCCGGGTCCGTGGACTCCAGCACGCCCGAGGAGAGGCGCCGGAAGGTCTCCCGCTCCAGGAAGGGGACGCCGAGGAGCTCCGCGATCACAGTGATCGGAAGGGGGAAGGACAGCGCTTCGACCAAGTCGACGCGTCCTCGCGGCCCTTCGGCGAGCGTCCCGACGAGCCCGTCGACGATCTCCTGCACCCTGGGCTCCAGGCCGCGCACCCGGCGCGCCGTGAACTCCTTCGCGACCAGGCGGCGCAGCCGGGTGTGGTCGGGGGCGTCGAGGGAGAGCAGGTTGTCGTCGAACCGGCGGGAGCCGTCGAGTCCGGGGCCGTCCACCTCGGGGACACGGCGCGGATCGTTGATGAGGCGCGGGTCGTTGAGCGCGTTCCGCGACGCCTCGTGGCCGACGATCAGCCAGCCGTCGAAGCCCTCGGTGAACCGGACGCGGTGCGCCTGCCCACCGGCGAGCAGGCTGCTGAAGAGGGGGTGCGGGTCGCGTACGAACGCGTCACCGTGTGCGTGCAGGTCGACGGGCAAGGTTCCCTCCACCGGGTCGGGGCATCGATCGCGTCGGGCGCATCCCGAATGCACGGGTCACGCGGGGAGTTGCCCTGCGGGAGGTGGAGGCATGCGCAACCCGGCGCGCAGATGGGCGTGTTCGAGCCACAGGGGCGGCAACTGCCGGTACTTCAGCGGTGGCACGCCCCTCCGCCTCGACCGGGAGGACCCGCGTGCCCGGCTGGGCACGCGGGTCCCGGTGCGCGGGACCGCGCGGCGGTGGGGGTCACCGCGCGGCGTCCGCGCGCCTCGCCGGGGCCGCCGCCGCCTGCCCGCGGGGAGACGGGCGCACGGCAGCGACGGGCCGCCGGAGGCTGCTCCCGTGCCCGCAGCACGGGTTCGGCCGATCAGCAGGAGTGGTCGACGAGGTCGAAGGACTCGTAGTGGTCGGAGGTGTAGTAGTCCTCCTCCTCTTCTTCGCCCGTGACGATGCGGCGGGCGCCGCGGTCGTCGGAGCCGGGGGTCTCCACGGTGTACTCGTGGTAGTAGCCCGTGTCCTGGTCCGGGAGGATGCCCTCGCGGTTCTCGAAGACCGTGCCGTCCTGCGGGTACGGGTAGGGGCCGCCCTGCTCGATGAGGTCGAGGGTGTCGTGGGCCTCGGCCGGGAGGTCGGAGTGGCAGATGTCGCCGACGGCGGCGGGTGCGACGGCCGTTGCGGCTGCGGGCGCCGGTGGCGCCGCGGTCGCCGTGGCGAGAGCGGGACCGCCGGCGAGGAGCGCGGCGGTGAGGGCACCGAGCGCGCCTAGGCGCGCGATTCGTGGGGGGAATCTCATAGCCCCCATGGTGACGCGCGTAGATGACGTGTCAACGCCAACTCCCCCATATTTTCCTGATGTTCACACGCCCGAGTGGCATGCGTGCGCGGTCCGCGCCCCCCTCGGGCGCGGACCGCACGGCATCGCTCCTCGTCAGCCCGCAGCCTCCCGGTGCCGCGCGGCGAGTTCTGCGGCGCCGTGTTCCGTGAGGGAACCGTGGAGACGCAGGCGGCCGACGCCGCCGTCGGGGAAGATGTCGAGCCGCACCCGTACGAGCGGCCCCACCGGCTCGGGGAGCAGGAAGCGGTGGACGGTGTCCGGCTGGAGCGGCGTCCGCGGCAGCAGCGGCCGCCACTCGCAACTTCCGGACTCCGCGGGCGAGTCGGCGCCGTGGAGCGCGACCCAGCCGGCCGCGTTGCCGCGCAGCTCGCCGGTGTCCAGCTCGATCGCGCGCACCCGGGCCTCCCCCGCGAGCGCGTAGTCGATCCAGTCGTGCCCCTCGTCCCTGCGCCGCCTGGTCTCCCAGCAGTCGGCCATGCCGCTCGGCCGGCCGGGGCGGAGGGTGTTGGCGGGCGAGGAGAAGAACCGGTCGGAGGCGTCGAGGACGCGGCCGCCGTGCTCCTGCGCCAGCACGTCGAAGGTGCCGAGCGCGGTGAGCCACGCGGGCTCGGGGAGCACCACGCCGTGCACGCGCAGCCGGGCGACGCCGCCGTCCGGGTACTGGGTGAGCCGCAGGTGCGTGAACCGGCGCGGGGAGGAGACGGCGAAGCCGTTGGCGGCGTGCCCCGTGACCGGGGTCCGCGGCACCAGCGTCGTCCAGACGGTGCCGGGGTCGCCGAGCTCCTCGGGGCCCGGTGTGCCCGGGAGTCGGGCGCCTTCTACGGAGACGCTCTGCGGGTTGTTGCCCCTGAAGTGCGCCGTGTCGACGACGACGCCGCGCACCACGCCAGGGGTGCCGAGCCGGATCAGCGCGGTGTCGCCCTCGCCGGGCTCCGGATGCGGCGCGGTGGCCGAGCCGCCCCTGCGCCTGCGGGTCTCCCAGCCGTCCATCGACTTGCCCTTGGGGCCGAAGAGGTCGGGGTCGAACTCGGCGCGCCCCGGGCGCAGCAGCCGCTCCCGCTCGGCGAAGAACTCGTCGGACGCGGCGACGACCGTGCCGCCGAGGCCCGCGTCCGCGAGGTCGGGGAGGTGCTGGAAGGGGAAGCCGCCGGCGGGTGCGCGGTAGTCCGCGTACGGGTCGCCGCCGGCGTACGGGACGGCCGGCGCGGTGAACTCGGAGGAAGGGGCCGCCTGTCGGTCTCCGGGGCGGGTCGGTGCCGTGGTCATGAACGTCCTCTCTCGATCAGCCTTCCGGTGGGCTCCCCCGTCCGGCCGTGTGCGGAGATGCGGCGCCCGCGCAGCCACGTCGAGGTGACGACGCCTTCGAGGGTGCGGCCCGCGTACGCGGTGACGGGGTTGCGGTGGTGGAGTCGTGCGGGCTCGACGGTGAAGGTCTCCTCGGGGGCGAGGACCACGAAGTCGGCGTCCATGCCGGGCGCGACGGCCCCCTTGCGCGCGAGCCCCGCGACGGCTGCGGGGCCGGTCGACATCCAGCGGGCGACGTCGTCGAGCCCGTGGCCGCGGCGGTGCGCCTCGGTCCAGACGGCGGGGAGCCCCAGTTGGAGCGAGGAGATGCCGCCCCAGGCGCTGCCGAAGTCGCCGTCCTTGAGCTCGGGGGTGCACGGGGAATGGTCGGAGACGATGCAGTCGAGGACACCCGCGCCGAGCCCCCCGTCCCAGAGCGCGTCGCGGTTGGCGGCGCCGCGGATGGGCGGGCAGCACTTGAACTCCGTTGCGCCGTCGGGGACTTCCTCCGCCGTCAGGGTGAGGAAGTGGGGGCAGCTCTCGGCGGTGACCGGTACGCCCTCGGCCCGCGCGGCGGCGAGGAGCGGCAGCGCGCCCGCCGAGGAGAGGTGGAGGACGTGGACCCTGGTGCCGTGGCGCCGCGCCAGGCGCAGCAGCAGCCCGATCGCCTCTTCCTCGGCCGCCGGCGGGCGGGAGGCGAGGAAGCCGCCGTAGCCGGGCCCGTGCGGCCGCGGCGCGTCGCCGAGTGCGGTGGGGTCCTCCGCGTGGACGATCAACAGCCCGTCGAACGCGGCGATTTCGGCGAGCGCGGCGTCGAGCCCGGCGGCGTCGAGCTCGGGGAACTCCTCGACCCCGGAGGGCGAGAGGAAGCACTTGAAGCCGAAGACGCCGGCGTCGTGGAGTCCCCGCAGCTCGCCGAGGCTCTCCGGCACGGCGCCGCCCCAGAACCCCGTGTCGATGTGGACCCTGCCTTCCGCCGCCGCCTGCTTGGTGCGCAGGTGCGCCGTACTCACCGTCGGCGGGAGGGAGTTGAGCGGCATGTCGACGAGGGTGGTGACGCCGCCGGCCGCGGCCGCCCTCGTCGCCGTGGGGAACCCTTCCCACTCCGCGCGCCCGGGGTCGTTGACGTGCACGTGCGTGTCGACGAGCCCGGGCAGGAGCGCGTCCTCGCCGAGGTCGACCAGCTCGGCGCCGGCCGGGACGGGCGCGTCGTAGGAGAGGACGGCGGCGATGCGCTCCCCCGTCACGGCGACGGCCGCGGGGCGCACACCCCGCGGCGTCACCACGCGTGGGGAGCGCAGCACCAACTCGGCTTCGCCGTCCCAAGGTTGCTCCTGCACCCGACACCTCCCGGTGCTCGGTCGAGAGCAGCGCCCCGCCGGAGCGGCCGCGTCGCGTCCGGTCGAGACCTGCGGCTTCAACGATCTGTTGAAGGCATCCTGAGACCACTCCCGTCGGGCGTCAACACCGCGCCCCGCGCCCGTCGGTGGGAACGCGGAAACCGTCGGCCGGACGCGGAGCCCGTCGGGCAGGACCCGGCGGACGCGGCGCCCGGTACCATGCGCACACCCCGCAGAAAGGAACGCGCCTTGCCGCCGTCCGCCGAACACCAGCCAACGGCCCCTGCCGCTCAGGGCGGCGTCCAGTCCCTGGAGCGGGCCTTCGACCTGCTGGAGCGGATGGCCGACGCCGGGGGCGAGGTCGGGCTCAGCGAACTCGCCTCGCTGAGCGGCCTCCCGCTGCCCACCATCCACCGGCTGATGCGCACCCTCGTCACCAGCGGCTACGTCCGTCAGCAGCCCAACCGCCGCTACGCGCTCGGCCCGCGGCTCATCCGGCTCGGCGAGAGCGCGGCGCGGCTCCTCGGTACCTGGGCGCGGCCCTATCTCGCCAGGCTCGTCGAGGAGACGGGCGAGACGGCCAACATGGCGCTCCTCGACGGGGACGAGGCCGTCTACGTCGCGCAGGTGCCCTCGCGCCACTCGATGCGGATGTTCACCGAGGTCGGCCGGCGGGTGCTGCCGCACACCACGGGCGTCGGCAAGGCGCTCCTCGCCGAGGCCCCGGAGGCGGAGGTGCGCGCCCTGCTCGACCGCACCGGCATGCCGGCGGCGACCGAGCGAACCCTCACCACGCCCGAGGCGTTCCTCGACGCCCTCGCGACGGTGCGCGCCGACGGTTACGCCGTCGACGACAACGAGCAGGAGCTGGGCGTCCGTTGCCTCGCCGTCCGCGTCCCCGACTCCCCCACCTCGGCGGCGATCTCCATCTCCGGCCCCGCCGGGCGCCTCACCGACACGGCGACGGAGAAGTACGTACCGCTGCTGCGGACCGTCGCGGCCGAACTTTCCGCGGCCATCGCCACCTCGGGCGCGGAGGCCCCGCGCGGCTGAGCGCGGCCCCGACACCCGTACGGCAAGGGGCGGTTGGGCGCGGTCCCGCGGCTACTTCCGGCGGCGGGGCGCCGGTTCGCCGAAGAGTTCGACGGCGCGGCGCAGCTCGCCCAGCGGTTCGGCGAGTGCGCTCAGGGAGCCCAGCGCCGCGGTGAGCAGCAGCAACGACGTCCGCAGCGCGCGCACTTCGGGCGCCCCCGAGCGCACCATGGCGCGGACCGCGTCGAGTTGGTCCTCGGCCACACCGCGGTCGCATAACTCCGGCTGGTACGCGTCGAGTTCGGCGCGCAGCCGGACGGCCGCGCCCCTCAGCGCCGAGACGCGCGGATCTTCCTGGCGGCTCGCCCCCGACGACCGCTGCCCCACGGTTCTGCTGCGCACGCTCTCTCCCCACCGAACGGCACGCCCCGCGGTATTCGGAGGCTGCCTCCCCTGCTCCTCCGTGCTCCCCTCACCACGCCCCGGGAAGCCGCCGCCTCCCCGGCCGGGTCAGAACAGTAAACGCCAAGCACGACGAGGACGCCACACGGAGGACGCGATTCCCGTGCGGAGCGCACAAGTCGGAGAGCGGCGGCGGGACGGCCGTGCGCCGCTCCGGCAGCCGCGCTTCCCGAGCGGCGTCACCGCAGCTCAGGGCCCTTCCGTCGGCTCTTCCTCGCTCACGTCGAGCGCGTTGCGCCACACCGTCAGGTCGAGCTTGACGTACGTGCTGGGGTCGGAGTCGGGTGAGGTGCCGCGGAAGGTGACAAGCCCCACATGGCCGGCGCCGTTGAGGACGCAGATCCGCGCGCCCTTGGAGAGGCTGCGGAGTTCGACGCGCTGCGCGAACCTCGTCTCGGAGCGGCAGGTGCGGAGCGTCGGGGGCTGTTCGTCGTCGAGGAGCACCAGCTTGTTGCTGTCGGCGGTGCCGAGGCGGTCGAGCTCCGTCTCGTAGGCGACGTCCTCGCGGTCGTCCGGCGAGTCGGAGGGGCGCACCGGGCGGTCGGCGAAGGCGAGGTGGTAGTCGTCCGGCAGGTTGAGGCCGTCGTACTCCTCCGGCTTCGGGACCGGGCGCGGGCGGACCAACTGCGAGGGCTCCGCGCCCGGTCGGGGCACGCGGGCGCCGGGCTCCGCGCCGCCGCCACCGCTGCCGGCCGCGGTGTCGGGAGAGCCGGCGGGGGGCGAGGGGGCGGCGCCAGGCGCCGAGTCGCCGCCGTCGCCGGTGAGTTCGGCCGCCGTCGCCGCACCGCAGGCGAAGGCGAGGACGACGATCGCCACTGTGCGGGCGCTCCGCGACCGCAGCCCCCGCACCAAGCGCTTGAGGCGCCCGGCTTCGCCGTCCGGGCAGGCCGGCGGCGCAGGCGCGAACTGCCCCGAGGGCCCGGACGGTTGCGCCGGCCAAGGCCCGGGGAGCGGCGGGCCGAACCCCATCGGCGGCGTCTGCGCCAGCCCCGCGGTGTCCGCGTCGGAGTGCGGTCCGAAGCCCGCCGCCGGACCGAAGCCGGTGCCGAAGGGCGGTGCGTGGCCCGCCGGTTCGCCCGGTACGGCCCGCTGGCCGGGGAGCGGCGCGGTGGGGCCGGACACGGGGACGGCGGCGCGGGAGACGATGTCCGCGGCCACGGGAGCGGGCAGCCAGTCCTCCACTCGGCGCAACTGCGTCGAGTCGGCCGCCTCGCGGCAGATGCCGATCACCTCGGGCACCGAGGGCCGGCCCTCCGGGTCCTTGCGGAGGCAGCCCTCGGCCAACGTCCGCAGTTCCGCGGGGAGCAGGGAGAGCTCGGGCTCCTCGTGGACGATGCGGTAGAGCACGCCGTGCGAGGCGCCCTCGCCGAACGCCGGCCGGCCGGTCGCCGCGTAGACGGCCACCTGCCCCAGCGCGAAGACGTCGGTCGCCGCGGTGACCGGCCGGCCGGCCGCCTGCTCGGGCGCCATGAACGCGGGCGTGCCGACGGCGACTCCGCTGCCGGTGAGCGCCGTCGCGTCGGCGGCCCGCGCGATGCCGAAGTCGATGACACGGGGCCCGTCGGCGGCGAGGAGCACGTTGGAGGGCTTGAGGTCGCGGTGGACGACGCCGGCGCCGTGGATCACGCCGAGCGCCTCGGCGATCCCCGCGACGAGCAGGAGCGCGGTGTCCACGGGCAACGGCCCGTACGTACCGACCGCCGCGCCGAGCGGGGGCCCCGGCACGTAGGCGGTGGCGAGCCACGGCACCGGGCCCTCGGTGTCGCTGTCGATCACCGGAGCCGTGCAGAGACCCTGCACCCGCTGCACGGCCTGCACCTCGGAGCGGAACCGGCGCCGGAACTCCGGGTCCTGGGCGAACTCCGGCCGGATCACCTTGATCGCCACGGGGCGTCCGCCAGGGGTGTACGAGAGGTAGACCTTGCCCATCCCGCCGGCGCCGAGGCGCGCCCTGATCCGGTAGCCGGCGACCGTCCGCAGGTCGTCCCGGTCCAAGGGCGCGAAAACCCCCGCGCCGCCCGCTGCACTCGCCGTCACGCTGCTCCCCGTTCCGTGTGTGAAGGGACGGCGCTGCTTTGCGCCGCCCCGCACGGCCGACGGGGACCGCCCCGTACCCTGGCGCCGTGCTGCACCAGGAGAACGACCCGACTCGCTCCCCCGTCACCGGCGTACTGCTCGCGGCCGGGGGCGGCGCCCGGCTGGGCGGGCGCCCCAAGGCGCTCCTCCCCTACCGCGGCGCGCCCCTCGTCGAGCACGCGGTCCGGGCGCTCCTGGACGGCGGGTGCGGGCGCGTCTGCGTGGTGCTCGGTGCCGCGGCCGCGACGGTCCAGGCGCGGGCCCGGCTCGACGGTGCCGAGGTCGTGGAGAACCCCGACTGGGCCGCGGGGATGGGCGGTTCGCTGCGGGTCGGCCTCGCTGCCGTCTCCGGGGAGCGGCCCGGCGGGGTCGCGGCTGCGGAGAGCGGCGCCGCGCTCGTCGTGCTCGTCGACCAGCCGGGGGTGTCCGCGCTCGCCGTCGCCCGGGTGCGGGCCGCGTACGAGGGGCCGCACTCGCTCGCCTCCGCCGCCTACGGCGGGCGCAGGGGGCACCCCGTCCTCCTCGGGGCCGCGCACTTCGCCGGGGTGGCCGCCGCTGCGGAGGGCGACAGGGGCGCCCGCGCGTACCTGCGGCGGCACCCTCCGCTGCGCGTCGAGTGCGGCGACGTCGGAGACCCGGCCGACATCGACACCCCCGAGGACCTCGCCCGCCTCGACGACTGAACCCGGCGCGCACCAGGCCGTGTTCAGCCGGCGGGCGTCCGGAAGGCGGCGCGGGTCGCCCCCGCCGCCGTGAGGAACCACACGACCACGGCGACGAGGAGGAGCAGCCGGCCCGCCTCGGTGAGCGCGTCGAACGCCGTGAGTGGGGACAGGGGTGCGGTGTTGAGCGTCGCCACCGCCGTCATGCCGAGCGGGAAGACGGTCGCCCAGCGGCGGGTGTCGTACCGCGGGCGCGACCACCCGATCTCGGCGACGACGAGCACCGCGTACCAGACGAAGACGGCGGCGAGCAGCGCGAACGTGACGACGCGGAGCCACGCGTGCGGCCACCCGGTCCAGGCTCCGCCCGGCCCGGCGGCGTCGGTCAGCTTGGCGGCCGCGAGCGCGGAAATGGCGAGGGCGCCGCACGCCATCCAGTGGTCGCCCTCGCCCTTGCGCAGCTCGGAGAAGTCGAAGTGGGCCAAGACCGCTGCGTAGAGGGCGAGTCCGAGCACGAAGGCGCCGAGCGCGAGCCACAGCAGCCAGGTGCTGCCGTGCTGCGCCGGCCGGAGCGTGGCGGCGAGCACGGCGAGGGATTGGGTGGCGACGCAGGTCAGGTAGGCGGCGCCCGGCACGCGGCGCGCGGTGTGGCGCACGGCGGCCGGCAGCAGCACGACCCAGAGCACCGCGGAGAGGGCGAGGAGCACCCACGCCACCGTCCGGAAGTCGGCGAGCGCGCACCGGACGCCGAGGACACCGGTGCCGGCGACGCCGGTGAGCGCGCTCACCTTCCGCGCCTCGGCGAGCCACCTGCGGCGGTGGCGGACGAACCGCACCAGCATGACGGCAGCCACGGCGACCCACACCGCGGCGCCGACGGCGAAGAGCGCGGCGGAGAGCACCTCGAACCCCACGAGCAGGCAGCCCGTCGAGACGATGCCGGTCGCCATCACCACCGCGCCGTCGAGGGGTTGGACACGGCCCCAGGGCGGACCGGCGCCCTCGTCGTGGTCCAGCCCGTCCGCCATCCGTCAACCCTTCCGGCCGGCGAACCGCTGCTGGAGCCCGCGCGCCACCTCGTCCGGGCTCTCGCCGCGCGTCTCCGGAACGTACCGCAGGACGAAGAAGAGTCCGGCGAGGCAGATGGCGCCGAAGATCCAGAACGTCTCGCCCTGGCCGATGACCCCCGCGACGGGCAGGAAAAGGAGGCCGACGACGAAGTTCGACGCCCAGTTGACGGCGGTCGCCGCGCCGGAACCGGCGGCGCGGACGGTGGGCGGGAACACCTCGCCGACGAGGACCCAGAAGATCGGCCCCAACCCGCCCGCGTAGACGGCGATGTAGGCGACCATGAACAGCAGGGAGAGTTCGGGGCTGAGGCCGATCACGAAGGAGAGGCCGAGGAGCGCCATCGTCACGGTCATCCCGCCGAGCGAGGCGACGAGGAGGAAGCGTCGGCCGACGCGGTCGACGAGGCGCAGCGCCACGACCGTCATCAGCAGGTTGATGAGGCCGATGAAGACGGAGTAGAAGATCGAGTTGGAGGCGCTGAGCCCGGTCTTCTCGATCACCGAGGGCGCGTAGTAGATGATCGTGTTGATCCCGCCGAACTGCTGGATGGCGGCGAGGACGAGACCGACGACGAGCGCGGGGCGGACCTGCTTGCGGGCCAAGTGCCGCCAGCCGCCCTCGTCTTCGTCCCCGAGGTGCCCGCCCGACTCCTCGGTCGCCTGCTGGATGCTGTCGACGAGTTCGTCGGCCTGCTTCTCGCCCATCACCCTGCGGACCACCCGGCGCGCCTCGTCCGCGCGCCCCTGGGCGAGCAGCCACGAGGGCGACTCGGGCAGCACCCACAACGCCCCCGCGATGAGGACGGCGGCGGGCACGAAGCCGACCGCGAACATCGCCCGCCAGTCTCCGGCACCGGCGAAGACGAGGTTGACGAGGTAGGCGATGAGGATGCCGCCCGTGATGAAGAGCTGGTTGAAGCTGAGGGTGCGTCCGCGGATGGCGTTCGGGGAGAGTTCCGAGAGGTAGATGGGCACCGTGGCGGAGGCGCCGCCGATGGCGAGGCCGAGGACGAGGCGTCCGGCGAGGAGCATCCAGTAGTCGATGGCCGCGACGGCGATCAGGGTGCCGATCGCGAAGACGACGCTCTCGAAGAGGAGGGCGCGGCGACGGCCGATCCGGTCGGCGAGGCGCCCGGCGGAGAGCGCCCCGATCATCGCGCCGATGAGGAGGATGCTGACGACGGTGCCCTGTTGGAAGGAGTTGAGGGCGAAGTCGTGCTTGACGAAGAGGAGGGCGCCGGAGATGACCCCGGTGTCGAAGCCGAAGAGGAGGCCGCCCAGCGCGATGAGGAGCGCCCATCCGTAGACGCGTCCCTTGCGGGTGGGGACGGGCTCCTCGGCTCCGGCCTCCTCGGAATTGCCCTGCACGCGACCGCCTCCTGCGCTCTTCCGCGGCGCGCACCTGCGACCGCCACCGCTCGACTATGGGGCAGCGACGCGGGGACGGGCCCGAACGACATGCTGTGTACGGGTGAGTTGCGTACGCGGAGCTGCCCCGTCGCGCGCGTGCCCGCGGGCCGAGGGCGTTGCCAACTCCCCCCCGCATCGGTGGAGAGTTCACCTCACGGAACAGGAGAAATGCGCTGGTCCCCCGTGCGGCGGGAGCGAGGAGCCGCCGAGTTGCCGCACCCCGTTGAAGTTCCGCTATAAGAAAACTACTCTCCACTTTCCAGAACTCCGCCGGAGTTGGCCCTCCGGCGCCCAGCCCACGCACACCCGCACCGCCCGCCGGCCGAAGGAGTCCTCACCATGCCCGCAACCGAGCGCCCGCTCCCGGAGCTCACCGGTATCGACCCCGCGCACCGCCCGGAGCGGCAGGACGAGGTGCTGACCCCCGAAGCCCTGGCCTTCCTCGGCGAACTCCACCGCCGCTTCACCCCCCGCCGCGACGAGCTCCTGGCGCTGCGCGCCGAGCGCCGCGACGAACTCGCCCGCACGGCAACGCTCGACTTCCTCCCCGAGACCGCCGCCGTGCGCTCCGGCGAGTGGCAGGTGGCCCCCGCCCCCGAGGCGCTCCAGGACCGGCGGGTGGAGATCACGGGCCCCACCGACCGGAAGATGACGATCAACGCACTCAACTCCGGCGCCCGCGTCTGGCTCGCCGACTTCGAGGACGCCTCGGCCCCCACCTGGGGCAACGTCATCGGCGGCCAGCTCAACCTGATCGACGCCTATGAGCAGCGCATCGACTTCACCGACGAGAACTCCGGCAAGTCCTACGGGCTGCGCCCCGCCGAAGAGTTGGCGACGGTCGTCGTCCGGCCCCGCGGCTGGCACCTCGACGAGCGCCACCTCACCCTCGACGGGCGCGCACTCCCCGGCGGCCTCGTCGACTTCGGCCTCTACTTCTTCCACAACGCCCGGCGCCTGCTCGACCTCGGCAAGGGCCCCTACTTCTACCTGCCGAAGACCGAGTCGCACCTCGAAGCCCGCCTGTGGAACGAGGTGTTCGTCTTCGCGCAGGAGTACTGCGGCATCCCGTACGGGACCGTCCGCGCCACCGTGCTCATCGAGACGATCACCGCGGCGTACGAGATGGAGGAGATCCTCTACGAACTCCGCGACCACGCCTCGGGGTTGAACGCCGGGCGCTGGGACTACCTCTTTTCCATCGTGAAGAACTTCCGCGACGCGGGCCCCTCCTTCGTCCTGCCCGACCGCAACTCCGTGACGATGACGGCGCCTTTCATGCGCGCCTACACCGAACTCCTCGTCCGCACCTGCCACAAGCGCGGGGCCCACGCGATCGGCGGCATGGCCGCGTTCATCCCCAACCGCCGGGACCCGGAGGCGAACGAGCAGGCGCTGGAGAAGGTCAGGAACGACAAGGACCGCGAGGCCCACGACGGCTTCGACGGCTCGTGGGTCGCCCACCCCGACCTCGTGCCCGTCGCCCGCGCCTCCTTCGACGCCGTCCTCGGCGACCGCCCGCACCAGAAGGACCGCCTGCGCGAGGACGTCGACGTCAAGGCCGCCGACCTCATCGCCGTCGACTCGCTCGACGCGCGGCCCACCTTCGCCGGGCTCCGCAACGCCGTGCAGGTCGGCATCAGGTACACCGAGGCGTGGCTGCGCGGCCTCGGCGCCGTCGCCATCTTCAACCTCATGGAGGACGCGGCGACCGCGGAGATCTCCCGCTCCCAGCTCTGGCAGTGGATCAACGCGGGCGTCGTCCTCGACGACGGCAGCACCGTCACGCGCGACCTCGTGCGGCAGGTCGCCACCGAGGAACTCGCCGCGATCCGCGAGGAGGCGGGCGAGGAGGCGTTCGCGGCCGGTGCCTGGCAGCAGGCGCACGACCTGCTGCTCGACATCGCCCTCGCCGAGGAGTACACCGAGTTCCTCACCCTTCCGGCGTACCAACTCCTGGAAGGCTGAACCGTATCGGCCGTCCGTGCGGGGCAACGCACCCCGTGCGGACGGCTGTTGCTCACTCCACCCACGCCCCCACCGCGACGAACCCGCAGACCAGCGCGGCGAGGATCGCCAACAGCGGCCACACGAACCGGATGTAGCGGTCGTAGCCGACCCGCGCGAGCGAGAGGCCGCCCATGATCACGGCGGTGGTCGGTACCCAGAGGTTCATCCAACCGCTCGCCGCGGTCCAGGCCGTGACGGCGAGCGCCCGCGAGACCCCCGCGAAGTCGGCGAGGGGCGCGAGGATCGGCATCGCGAGGGTGGCGTGCCCCGACGTCGAGGGGATGAGGAACGCAAGGGGCAGGTTGACGACGTAGACCATGATGCCGAAGAGCGCGGCGGGGGTGCCCGAGACGGCGCCCTCGACCGAGTGGAGCACGGTGTCCGTGATCTGCGCGTTGTTCATCAGGACGGTGACGCCCCGCGCGAGCATGATCACCAGCGCCGGTGAGACGAAGTCGGCCGCGCCCCGCACCAGGGTATCGGTGAAATGGCGCTCCCCCATCCTCGCGAGGAAGCCGACCACGATCGAGGCGAGGAAGAAGAGCGCCGCCAACTCGGGGAAGGACCAGCCGAGTTCGAAGCGGTACGGCGCCGCGTCCGCGCGTCCCGTCAGCACGCTCGACCACGGGATCACCGAGTAGACGAGGGCCCCGAAGGCGAGCGCGGTGGCGGCGAGGACCACCCGGTGCCGCGGCGTGAGCGGCGGCGGCTCCTCCGTCCCACCACGCTCGGCCCGCTCCCGGTCCCCCGGCCGCCACCCCGAGAGCGAGCGCCCGGGCACGGCACGCACCCGCCGCGCGTACCGCACGACGAAGGCGATCGTCACGGAGGTGAAAACGACCCACATCGCCCCGCGGAGCACGATCCCGTCGCCGATCGAGATGCCGGCGGCGGAGGAGGCGACGCCGGTGGCGAAGGGGTTGACCGTGGAGCAGAGGACGCCGGCCCCCGAGCCGAGGAGGATGGTGCCGGCCGCGGTCATCCGGTCGTACCCGAGGGCGAGCATCAGCGGGACGACGAGCCCGTAGAAGCCGAGCGTCTCCTCCGCGAACCCTTCGACGGTGCCGAGGAGCGAGAAGACCGTCATCACCCCGGCGACGAGCACCGCGCCCCGCCCGCGCAGCCGGTGTGCGAGCCGGCCGATGCCGCGGTCCAGCGCACCGGTGGCGAAGACGACGGTGATGAAGGCGCCGATGGCGAGGACGAAGAGGAACACCCCTGCGCTGCCGTAGAGTTCGCCGGTCGCGTCGGGCGAGACCTCGCCCGTCCTGGTGTCCTGCACCCCGTAGAGGCCGTTGACCGGCGCGAGGAAGAGCTCCCGCAGGCGGTCGGCGAAGCTGAGACCGGCCTCGGTACGGTGGTAGGTGCCCTGCTCGGGAGCGCCGTCGGCCGTGCGCCGATAGCTGCCGGAGGGAACGACGAAGGCGAGCGCCCACACCGCGAGGGTGACGACGGCGAGCACCGTGAGCGCGCTGGGGAACCTCAACGTGCCGTCTTCCGCGGGGAGTTCCTCCTGTGCGCGCTCGGGCTCCGCGCTCACGCGTCGGCCTCGCGGGCGGCGCGGAAGGACGCGGCGTACTCGCGGAAGAAGACCGCCTCCGCGAGGACGGCGGCGCGCAGTTCGGAGTAGAGGACGCGTTCGTTGGGCCCGTGGAGGCCGGAGAGGTTGTCCTCGGCGCCGAAGAGGAGGATCTCGGCGCCGGGCACGGCCGTTGCCAGGCCGTTGACGAGCGGGATGGAGCCGCCCGTCGCCGCGTGCACGGGCGCGGTGCCCCACGCGACGCGGAGCGCCTCGTCGGCGGCGCGGTAGGCGGGGCCGCCCGTGGGCGCCTCGAACCCGGGTCCCGCGTCGCCCGGCGTGACCTCCAGGCGGACGCCGAACGGCCGTTGGTCACGCAGGTGGCGGACGACGGCGCCGAGCGCCTCGTGCGGGTCCTGACGCGGATGCACCCGGAGGTTCACCTTGGCGCGTGCGTACGGGACGACGGCCGAGGCGGCGTGCTCGACGCCGGGCGCGTCGACGCCGGTGACGGTGAGCGCGGGGCCGCTCCACAGCCGTTCGCCGAGCCCGCCGGTACCGAGGAGCGGCGTCCCTTCGACCACGCCGGCGCGGGCGCCGAACTCTTCCTCGGTCAACGCGCCGTCCGGCCACGCCTCGCGGTGCAGGCCCCCGACCGCGACGTCTCCGTGCGCGTCGTGGAGCGTGGCGAGGGCGTGGAGGAGTGCGAGCAGCGCGTCGGGGGCCGCGCCGCCGTACTCGCCGCTGTGCACCGCGCTTTCCAACGTCCGTGCCTCGACGGTGAGTTCGGCGACGCCGCGGAGCGCCGTCGTAAGGGTGGGCGTCCCCGGCCGGATGCTGCCGGTGTCGGCGACGACCATCGCGTCGCAGGCGAACCGCTCCGGTTCCGTGGCCGGGTAGGTGTCGAAGGCGCTGCCGTACTCCTCCTGCCCCTCGAAGACGATCCGCACGCCGACCGGCGGTCGCCCGGAGAAGGCGCGCACGGCGCCGAGGTGCGCGATGAGGTTCGCCTTGCAGTCGGCGACGCCCCGTGCCCGCAGACCCGCACCGTCCTCCGTCTCGGTGGGCTCGAAGGGCGGCGAGCGCCACAACTTGCCGTCGCCCGGGGGCTGTACGTCGTAGTGGGCGTAGAGGAGGACGGTCGGTGCGCCGGGATCCGGAGGCGGGATCTCGGCGGTGACGAGCGGCGCCGTGTCGGGAAGGCGGAGCTCGCCGACGGCGGTGGCGCCGGCGTCGCGAAGGAGCGCGGTGACGGTGTCCCGCGCTTCGAGGACGGGGGCCTCCGGGTAGCCGGGGAAGGCGATCGACGGGATCGACGCCAACCGCCTCAGATCGCCGACGAGTTGGCTCATCAGTCCGTCGACGACGGCCTCCAGCGGGTCGGGGCCCGCCGCGCCCGCTGACCGGGCGGGGTGCGCGGACTCGGGCATGGGTCTCCCTGGCGCTCGCGGGTGCGGTTGGCCCTTGCGGGCCCGCGCAGCATATCGGGCATAATCGCCAAATACCTCTTCAACCGGACACCGTCACCGGTGAGAGCGAACCGGGCGCACCGTCCGCGCGAGAGGAGTTCAGCCGGCGAGGCCCCGTACGGCGGCGACCGCGAGCGTCTCGGCGCGGTCGGCGACGCCGTCGTAGTCGTCCCCCGACTCCAGCGCCTTCGTCGCCGCGTTGACGAACCCCTGCAGGAGCTGCGCCGTGCGCCGCGGTTCCGTGTCGCCGAGCTCGCCGAGCGCCTCGACGAGCGGCGCGAGGATCTCGCGGTGGGCGAGGTCGGCGCCGGCACGCAGGACGGCGGCGTCCCGCTCGCCGGCGAGCGCCCGGGAGATGCGGTGCTCGCCGTCGCGAACGAGCTCCAACTGGGCGCGGACGTACGCCGCCACGCACGCGTCGGCACCGTCGGCCGCGTCCATCGCCTCGCGGATGCGGGCGACCCAGCGCGGGGCCGACTCCTCGACCACGGCGGCGAGGAGTTCCCCGCGGCCCGAGAAGTACTTGTAGACGCTGTTGCGCGCGAGGCCGGTGCGCTCGGCGACCGAACGGAAGGTGACGCGCGCCGCGTCCCCCTCCTCCAGCAGTTCGCGCGCCGCGTCGACGAGAGCGCGGCGCTGCTGGGCCCGGTGGTCGCTGACGGAGGCTGCGGAGATCTTCGGCACCGGACCAGTGTAGGAAGCCACCCCAGTTGGGGACACCGTGTCGCCATGACATACGTTGGCGACACCGTGTCCCCAACTTTGAAGGGAACGACCGTGTTCCTCGCCCTCCTGGAAATCCGGGCGGCCCGTGGGCGGTTCCTGCTGATGGGCAGCGTCGTGATGCTCGTCGCCGCGCTCGTCGGGATCGTCTCCGGGTTCACCACCGGACTCGGGAACGACACCGTCTCCGCACTCCGCGCCCTCCCCGCAAGCCACGTCTCCTTCTCCTCCGACGCCGAGTCCGACCAGTTCGACCGGAGCCTCGTCGACCGCAAGGCCGTCGGCTCCTGGCAGCAGGAGGACGGCGTCGAAGAGGCGGCGCCGCTCGGCGTCAGCATCACCCGCGGCACCACCGACCGCGGCGTCGACGTCGACCTGGCGGCCTTCGGCCTGGAACCCGGCTCCTTCCTCGCCCCCGAGTCGACCGACGGGCGCCCCGTGGGCACCTCGCAGAACGGCGTCGTCGTCTCGCAGCAACTCGTCGACGAGGGCGTGCGGATCGGCGACACGATCACCATCGACCGACTCGGCGTCGAACTCCCCGTCGACGGCGTCGCGGGCCCCGACTCCTACGGCCACGTCCCCGCGGCGTACGTCCCGCTCGAGACCTGGCAGCAGGTGCGGTTCACCACGCCGGGGACCGACCCGGACAGCAGGCCCGTCGACCAGTTCAGCGGCGTCGCGCTGAAGGCGTCCGACGGCGAGGACGCCGACTTCGCCGCGGCCGACGAGCGGCACGGCGCCCGCACGCTGCCGAGGGAGAAGGTCCTGGAGGCGGCACCCGGCTACAGCGGCGAGCGCGTGACCATGACCTCGATCCAGGTCTTCCTCTTCCTCATCGCGCCGCTCGTCGTCGGGGCCTTCTTCGCCGTCTGGACGGTGCAGCGCGGACCCGAACTCGCGCTGCTGCGGGCGATGGGGGCCTCCCGCGCGAAGCTGCTCTCGCACAGCGTGCTCCAGGCGGCGACCGTCGTGGTCTGCGGCACGGCCGCCGGCGGGCTCGTCGCGCTCGGCGTCGGCGCACTCGTCGGCGGCGCCGTGCCGTTCAGCCTCCCGGCCTCCTCACTCGGGACGACCCTCCTCGCCGTCGCGGTCGTCGGCCTCGCCGGGACCGCACTCACCCTGCGCCGCGTCACCGCGCCCGACCCGCTCACGATGCTGGGAGCCAACCGTTGAGCCTCGTACTCACCGACGTCACCGTCTCGCTCGGCACCGGTGACACCCGCACCACCGTCTTCGACCGCTTCTCCGTCACCTTCCGGGACGGCGAAACCACGGCGCTCGCCGGTCCTTCGGGCTCCGGCAAGTCCACGCTGCTCGCCGTCGCCGGTGCGCTGCTCACCCCCGGGTCCGGCTCCGTCCGCCTCGGCGAGCAGGAGTTCGGCGGACTCGGCGACGCGGAACGCGCACGGCAGCGGCGGAAACGCGTCGGGTACATGTTCCAGAGCGGCAACCTGCTCTCCGCGCTCACCTCGGTCGACCAACTCCTCGCGGCGGCCTACATCGCGGGGCTGCGGCCGCGGAAGCTTCGAAAGCAGGCCGTGGAGGCGCTCGAAGCCGTCGGGCTCGGGCACCGGTTGCGGCACAGGCCGGAGCAGCTCTCCGGCGGCGAGCGGCAGCGCGTCGCGCTCGCGCGGGC
The DNA here is from genome assembly GCF_000262345.1 of Streptomyces xiaopingdaonensis. GTDB lineage: Bacteria > Actinomycetota > Actinomycetes > Streptomycetales > Streptomycetaceae > Streptomyces > Streptomyces xiaopingdaonensis. The sequence goes on from NZ_AJTQ01000188.1 coordinate 23,693, forward strand.
GCTCTTCCTCAAGCCCGAGCTGCTCCTCGTCGACGAGCCCACGGCGGCGGTCGACCGCACTCGGGCCGGCTCCCTCACCGACCTGATCACCGAGCAGACGCACCTGCACGGATGCGTGACGCTCGTCGCGACGCACGACCCGGTCGTCGTCGAGCGCGCCGACCGGACCGTCGACATGGCGGAGAGGCCGGCACGGGCCGACAGCGGGTCGTGAAGGGGCCGGGCGCCAACCCGTCGGAGCGGCCGGCGGGTTGGC
>NZ_AJTQ01000189.1 GCF_000262345.1 Streptomyces xiaopingdaonensis
CCGTGTGCCGCAGCGGGCACGAGAATCGGGCTGGCGGCGGTCGCGTCGATCGGAAGCGGCGCGGCTCAGAAGAGGTTCCGGCCGACCGTCCACGCCACGGCGGCCCCGACGAGGAGGTACCAGGAACGGTCGCGCCAACGCGGGCGCCAGCGACGGCCCTTGAGTCCCTCGGCGCCCCAGCGGAGCAGCAGCCACAGCGGTATCGGGGCGGCGAGGAGGAGCGCAGGGTTGTCGTGCCAGGCTGCCGCGAGGTCGCCGTGGAGCAGGTCGTACGCCATGCGGGTGCCGCCGCACGCGGGGCAGAGCAGGCCCGTGACGGCGCGGAACGGGCAGGCGGGCAGCAGGTTTCCGGGCTCGTGCGGGTCGGTGGTGTACAGGTACGCGGCGCCCGCCACCCCTGCGGCGAGGACCGCGAGCGGTGCGGCCGCAGGGTGGCGCAGGGGCGGCGGGACGGCGCGCGGCCGGACGCTCAGCACGGGCGTGCCGGGCGCGGGGGAGGTGCCGCGTCAACCGCGCAGGACACGGCCGTTGCTGTCCGTCTTGTCCTCGCTGATGAGCAGGAGGATGCCGTCGATCAGCGACCAGAGGCCGAGGCCGCCGCAGGTGAAGATCTGCGCCACGCCTATGCCGACGCTGCCTATGTAGAACCTGCCAATACCGAAGGTTCCGAGGAAGAGTTGGAGGACCCCGGCGACGATCTTCGACTTGTCGGAGTACGGCCGCCCGTACGGGTCGAAACCGTACGGCGCGTCGAACTGGTAGCCGTGCTGCGGCGGGGCGT
>NZ_AJTQ01000190.1 GCF_000262345.1 Streptomyces xiaopingdaonensis
GCGGCGGCTGCGTGTACGGGTTCTGGCCCTGGGGGCCAGGACCGTACGGGTTGTTGAACGACATCGGGCCATAACTCCAGGTGTCTTGCGCGTGCAGGGGACAGTGCGGCGTCCATCCTGTCAGCCTGTATGCGCAGGACAGGCACCCAGGGCGACGCGGCACCGCACACCCGTAGGGGAGAGCAGCAGAGGCCGTTCCGGTTCCGTACGGAGGGCAGCAACCGTCCCTTCCGGCGCGAAGATTCGGTGCAGACCTGCACACATGCGCCTGCGGCTCCTCCCGACTCCCCCCGTCCCGCACGGCGTTCGGGCGGCACGGTCCCGAACTGCCCGGAACCGCCCGCCCGTCCGCCGCCCGCTACGCCTCGGCGCCCCGCCTGCCGTCGCGTTCGGGCGCGGGCTCCGTCGCCGTCTCCTCGTGCGGGGGCGCGCCCCGGCGCCCGGTGTGGTGGAAGACGAGGTTGAGGAGGACGGCCACCACGCACCCGGTGGAGATACCGGAGTCGAGGATGATCTTCGCGCTCTCCGGGAACGCGTGGTAGAAGTCGGGCGCCGCGATCGGGATCACGCCGACGGCGAGCGAGATGCCGACGATCATCATGTTGCTGTCCTTGTCGAGCCCCGCCCTGAGCAACGTGTTGATGCCGCTCGCCGCGACGGACCCGAAGAGGACGACCCCGGCACCACCGAGCACCGGCTGCGGAACCGTGGCGATCAGCCCGGCCGCCATCGGGCAGAGCCCCATCAGCACGAGGATGCCGCCGCCTGTCGCGACGACGTACCTGCTGCGGATGTGCGTCATCGCCACGAGGCCGATGTTCTGCGCGAAGGCGCTGCACATCAGGCCGTTGAAGAACGGGCTCACGAAGGAGCCGAGCGTGTCGGCCCGCAGCCCCGCGGCTATCGTCCGCTCGTCCGCGGGGCGTTCGACGATCTGCCCCAGCGCGAGCATGTCGGCCGTCGACTCCGTCATCGAGACGAGCATGACCACGCACATGGAGACGATCGCCGCCGCCGCGAACTGCGGGGCGCCGAAGTGGAACGGCGTCGGGAAGCCGACGAGGCCGGCCTCACGGACCGCGGTGAAGTCGGTGAGGCCGACCGGGACCGCCAGCACGGTGCCGGCCGCGAGACCGAGGAGGACGGCGATCTGCTTCCAGAAGCCGCGGGTGAAGCGGCGGATGAGGAGGACGAGGACGAGGGTCGCGCCGGCCATGGCGATGTTGCGTCCTTCGCCGTAGTGCGGGTCGCTTTCGTCGCCGCCCTGGGCCCAGTTGAAGGCGACCGGCAGGAGCGAAAGGCCGATGAGCGTGATCACGGTGCCGGTGACGACCGGCGGCAGGAACCGCACCAGCCTGCTGAAGTACGGCGCGATCACGAAACCGAGCGCGGCGGCGACCATCGTCGCGCCGAATATCACGGGGAGGGCGTTCTCGGACCCTTCGGCCTTGCTGATCGCCAGCATCGGCGCGACGGTCGCGAAGGTGGCACCGTTGACGAACGGCAGCCGCGCGCCGATCCGCCATACACCGAGCGTCTGGAGAAGAGTCGCCATGCCGGCCATGAAGAGGCTCGCGCCGGTGAGGAACGTCAACTCGGAGACGGAGAGCCCGACGGCCGCGCCGATGACGAGCGGCGGGGCCACGACGCCCGCGTACATCGCCGCCACGTGCTGGAGGCCGCTGGTGAGGAGCTTCAGCGGCGGCATGCCCCGGTCCACGGGGTGCTTCGCCCGCGCTGTCCCCTCCGACTGCGGGTGATCCCGTGCCGGTCGGTCGGGGGCGGCGGAAGGGGAGTCGCGTTTCCTGTCGGGGCGGCCTTGCGGCGCGTCGGGACGGTCGGACACCTGGGTCCTCCTGTGGGTCTTCCGTGCGCGGGGCACGCGTTCTCCTGGTGGGTGGCACGGCGTTGCTCGGTGCGCTCGTGGGCGCCGCGGACGCGCGGGTGCCGCCGTACGGAGGGCGCGGCGGCGGTCGCGTCGGGGCGCGGGCCTGTGCGGAGGTACGGAAGTGCGGGTGTGCACCGGCGGCGTGGACCCGGTCAATGCGCGGGCGTGCGGGAGGAGTTGGGCGCCGGTGCTGCGGCGGCCGGCATCGGTCGGCCGCTCGGCGGCGCCCTCGCGGAGGGTGACCCCCGCGAGGGCCGGGGTGCACGGCGAGGCTCGGTGAAGTGGGGCTCGCCTGGCGGGTGTCGGGGACTCGGCTCGGTGCCGGGCATGCGGTGCCGCGGCTCAGCGTAAGGACATCATCGTCGCAACCTCCGTGCCTGGACGGCGGCTTCGCGCGCGATCGCCGTCTCGTCGTCGCCGAGGAGCACGCCGTCCTCCACCACGGGCCTTCCCCCGACGAAGGAGAGCGCCACCGGCGCCGCGGCGCCGAGGACGAGCGCTGCGACGGGGTCCTCGACGGTGGAGTGCCCGAGGCCGTCCAGGCGCCAGAGGACGAGGTCCGCGAGCTTGCCGGGCTCCAACGACCCCAACTCCCGCTGCCTGCCGAGGACTCGGGCGCCGCCTGCGGTGGCGAGCCGTAGCGCGGCGCGTACGTCGAGCGCCGCCTCGCGCCGCTCGCCGAGCCGGTTGAGGAGCAGCGCGTTGCGCAGCTCGGTGTGGAGCTCGCCCGACTCGTTCGACGCGGTCCCGTCGACGCCGAGGCCGACGGGCACTCCCGCGTCGAGCATCGCGGGCACCCGCGCCAGCCCGGCGGCGAGGCGGGCGTTGGACGACGGGCAGTGGGCGACGCCGGTGCCGGTGCGTGCGAAGGCGTCGATGTCGGCGTCGTCCATGTGCACGCAATGTGCCATCCAGACGTCCTCACCGAGCCAGCCGGTGGAGGCGAGGTAGTCGGTGGGGCCCATGCCGAACCGCTCCCGGCAGAACTCCGCCTCCTCCCGCGTCTCGGAACCGTGGGTGTGCAGCCGTACGCCCAGCCGTCTCGCCAACTCGGCCGACTCACTGAGGAGTTCGCCGGTCACCGAGAACGGGGAGCAGGGCGCGACGGCCACCTGCACCGTCGACTCGGGTGAGGGGTCGTGGTACCGCGCCACCGCCTCCTCGGTGGCCCGCAGCGCGCCTTCGGTGGTCTCGACGGCGAAGTCCGGCGGGAGGCCCCCGTCGGAGGCGCCGAGGTCCATGGAGCCGCGGGCCGCCGTGAGGCGCACACCGAGCCGTCGCGCGGCGTCGACCTCGGCGCCCAGCAAGTCACCCGTGCCGCGCGGGAAGATGTAGTGGTGGTCGGCGGCGGTCGTGGTGCCGCCCCGCACCATCATCCCGAGCGAGGCGCGCGCGGCGGCGTGCACCATCTCCTCGTCGATCAGGGACCAGACGGGGTAGAGCTCCACGAGCCAGTCGAAGAGCGGGGAGTCCTGGGCGAGACCCCTGGTGAGCCACTGGTAGAAGTGGTGGTGGGTGTTGACGAGCCCCGGCGTGGCGAGCTGCCCCCGCCCGTCGACGCGGCGCACGACGCGCTCGAGGCCGCCGGGCGCGGGTCCCGGGCCCACGGCCTCGATCCGGTCGCCGGCGAGGACGAGGTGCCCCGTCGCGTATTCGGTTCCGTGGCCGTCCACCGTCGCGATCGCGCAGCCCTCGACGACGGTGCGCTCCATGTCGACCGCCGCGGCTGCGCCCGACGTTGACTGCCCCGTCATGCTGCTCCCTTCCGGCGGCCCCCGGGTCGGCCCGCCGTTCCGCCGGCCGGCGGCTGCGCGCGCGCCGGCGACCGCTCGCCGCTCACAGGTTGCTCAGGTCGACGGGTATCCGCTCGGCCTCCCCCTCGCGCACCACCGTCGCCTCGATCAGCCCGTACGGGCGGTCGGCCGCGTAGTAGACGGCGCCGTCCGCTGGCTCGTTGGAGAGGCCGAACGGCGAGAGGTCCACGCGGAAGTGGTGCTTGTTCGGCATCGAGAGGCGTATCTCGCCGAGTTCGGGGCGCCCTTCGAGGACGTCCGCGCCCATCTCGTAGAGCGTCTGCTGGAGCGAGTACGAGTAGGTGCCGGCGAAGGCGGCGAGGAGGCGGCGCTCCACCTCGGCGTGGGCCGCGTTCCAGCCGTCCTCGGGGGCTGCCGCGCCGAGGTGGCGCCACCAGGCGGTGACGTCCGTGGCGAGGATGCGGTCGTACTCCTCGACGAGCGTGGTGTAGCCGTCCTTGACGTAGCCGTGGAACTCCGAGTCGGTGGAGTTGAGCACGGTGAGGCCCTTGACGCCGGAGAGGACCTCGGTGCCGCGTGCGTCGTGGGTGACCTGCGCCGTCCGGACGCAGCGTCCGCTGCGGACGAACGAGTGTCCCGTGCCGGCGTCGTCCTCGGAGACGCCGCCCGCCGCGTCGATGCGGGACCACGCGTACTCCTCGACCCGGATGCGGGCCCGTGTGATCGGCGCGCACGTCGCGACGAAGTGCCGGGCGAGCAGCGTCCCGAACTCCTCCGGCGAGGCGACGCCGTGTTCCTTGGCGAAGGCGTAGACGGTGTTCTTCGTGGTGTCGGTCGGCAGCACGTGGGCGTTGCTGCCCGAGTAGTGGACCTCGTCGAGGTCGCCCTGGAGCGCGACGGAGACGTTGAGGTCCCTGATCCGGTGCCCGGCGCCCTCCCGGGTCACCTTGAGGACGCGGACCTCGGACTTTCCGTACTGGTTCTGCCCGAGCACGGCCCGCACGGCGGCGGGACGCGGGGCGGCGGGTTGCGCGGTCTCGGTCACGTGGATCAGCTCCCTCGGTATACGGAGTAGCCGAACGGGCTGAGCAGCAGCGGCACATGGTGGTGCTCGCCCGGTGCGACGGCGAAGACGGTGGAGACCTCGGGGAAGAACCCGACGTCCGAGTAGCTGCCCGTGTCGAAGTGGAGACGGGCCCAGGCGGCGCCCTCGGGGAGGGCGGGGAGGTCGCGGCAGCGGCCGTCCCCGTCGGTGCTGCTCTCGGCGTGCGGCTGCCACTCGCCGTCGCGCCCGGTGCGCACGGCGAGCCGGACGGGGACGCCGGCGGCGGGCCGGCCCGCGGATGTGTCGAGCACGTGGGTGGAGACGGTGGCTGCGGGCGGGCTGCTCATGCCGCGACCCCTTCCTCGGCGAGGCGGGTGAGGCGGAGCCGGTTGATCTTCCCCAACTCCGTGCGCACGGCCTCGCGTTCGCGTTCGGGCGGATTGTCGAGCCGGTGGCGGGCGGCGTCACGCAACTGCTCGCCGGTGAGTCCGGTGGCGCAGACGAGGAAGGTGTGGCCGAACTTCTCCTGGTAGGCGAGGTTGAGTTCGAGCATGTCGGCGCGCAGCCGTTCGGAAGCGTCCGCCATACCGCGCTGCTCGCGGGAGGAGACGGCGTCCGACGGCTCGGGTCTGCCGATGCGGGGATGGCCCGCGAGCGCTTCGTCGACGTCCCCTGCGGTGAGGGCGGCGACGGCGGTGTCGCTGGCGTCGAGCAACTGCGGGAGGCCGGGGAAGGGGCGGGCGCCGAGGAGCGCCGTCGCCCAGGCGCGGGCCGCGCACACCCGGTGCAGGGCGGCTCGCGCGGCCTCCTCCTCCGACGAGTTGAGCCAGGTGAGACCTGGCGCGGAACGGGACGTCACACGTGACCTCCGGAGCCGTGAGGCGGTTGGGCTCGTGCCGACCCGGACGATCGCTCGTTCGGGTCGGAAGACAGCCAAGCGCGCCGACCGAGCGTCGTCAACAGTTTGTTGAAGAGCGGCTGTTGGGAAACATCCGCGACACGACGCGTTCACGCGCCACCGCGGCGCGCTCCGCGCGGCTCCGCCGAGGAGGCCGGCCGCGCGGCGGTACCGTGCGGCCGGCCGGGCTCAGCCCCGCTCTTCGCCGTGGTCCCTCGCGCGCTGCTCGTCGCGGTAGTTGATGTAGTTGTAGACGGTGAAGCGGCTGACGCCCAGCGCCTGCGCGACCGTCTCCACGCCGTGGCGCACCACGAAAGCACCGCGCGCCTCCAGGCTGCGCACCACCGACTGCTTCTCCTTGCGGTCGAGTTGGGCGAGCGGCATGCCGTAGCGGCGCTCCAGCTCGCCGAGTATCCGGTCGAGCGACTCGGCGAGGTGCGGCAGCCGCACCGCAGCGACCTCCTGCCCCTCCCAGCGCAGCACGACGTCGTCGACCGCGGCGCGCTCGACCGGGAGCAGGTCGCCCCCGAACGCGTCGACGAGCGGACGCACCGCCTCCACGAAGCGCGCCCCCTCCTCATGCGCGGCCTCCTGCCCGGTGTCCGCCTCCGCCGTCACCGCTCCCCCGTCCCGGCCGTCTCGACGCCGTCCTCGTCGGCGGCCTCCTCGGGGACCACGCTCACCTGGAGGGAGATCCGCGTCGCACCGGCCGCGAGCGAGGAGCGGAGCAGCGCGTCCACCGTCTCCAGCACCCGGGAGGCGTCGCCCTCCGCCGTGTTGCCGAAAGGACCGACGTCCACCTCGTCCAACTCCCCCGACTCCACCACCTTTCTCGCGGCGAGCGCGTGGGGAGGCGCCTCCTGGAGGTCGAACGGCTCGGTGGTGCACTCGACTCGCAATCGCATGGCACCAGCTTGTCATTTCGCCCGCCGGCAGAGCGCCGCTCCCCCGCGGCGTGTGCCCGGCATGAGACCTTGGGCCGGGCCGACGGCCCGCCCCGGCCGCCGAAGACGGGCGGCCCACCACGAGAGGAGAACGCAGTGGCAGCGCCGGTACCGCAGAGGCTCACCCCCTTCCTGATGTTCCAGAACGGCCGCGCCCAAGAGGCGATCGACCTGTACACCTCGCTCTTCGACGACGGCGAGGTCCTGTCGCTCACCCGCTACGGCGCGGGGGAGGAGGGCCCCGAAGGCACCGTCAAGCACGCGGTGCTCGGCATCGCGGGCGAGCAACTCAACCTCATCGACAGCCCGATCGAGCACGGGTTCGGCTTCACGCCCGCCATCTCGCTCTACGTCCGCTGCGGCACCGCGGACGAGGTCGACCGGCTCTTCTCCGGACTCGCCGAGGACGGGCAGATCCTCATGCCGCTCGACGAGTACGGCTTCAGCGAGCGCTTCGGCTGGGTCGCCGACCGGTTCGGCGTCACCTGGCAGGTGAGCCTCGACGGAGCCGAGACCTCCGACTGACGTGCGGTGCACCCCGAACCCGTGGGTTCCGATGTCGCTGCCTCTTCGTAAAATCGCTCCCATCGGGGACGATTGGGCCACAGGCTGGGCCCTCCGTCCCGCCCCGTACAGACCGCCACCGTGAACCACCGCCGGGAGCCCCAGAGATGGCCGAAAGCGTGCTCGTGCGCTGCCCTGTATGCCGTCGGGAGCACACGTACACCGCGCCCGTCTATCCCTGTTCCTGCACCGCTCCCGTGGTGCTGCCGCTGCTGCGCTCGGCGCCGCCCGTCCGCCGCGACCACCGCACCTGGGAGGGGAGCTGGGTCTCGGTGCGCTGCGCCCAGTGCGGGCGCGACGACGAGTGGCCGCAGCCCGAACTCGCCTGCGAATGCGGCGCGTTACTCTGCCTGCCCGTGGCCCGGACGCAACCGCCGCCGACCGCCGCCCAGTCGGCCCAGCCACCGCGCCCCTCGGCACTCCGCGCCGGCGCCCCGCCGAAGCGCCGCCCCGCCTTCCACCCGGTGACGATCCGCACGGCGCAGGACGCCAGGACGGCGGCGGCCCAGTACCTCCGCTGGCTCGGCTTCGCCGACGTCCGCGTCAGGGAGCGCCGCCCCTCCTCCGGCGTCGACCTCCGCGGCCCCGGCGTCGTCGCCCACGTCGACCCGTCCACCGCACCGACCGCCCTCCGCGACGTCGAGACACTCTGGCTCAACGGCCTCAACGAGTCCGCCGTCTCCGTCTGCTTCTCCCTCGCCGGCTACGCCCGCGACGCCCGCACCCGCGCCGACGAACTCGGCGTCCCCCTCTTCGTCCTCGACCTCACCGGCACCCCGCAGCCGGTCAATGATCCGGCGGACGATTTGATCCGGGCCACGCCGGGGTGAGGGGCGGAGTGCGCGCGGGTGTGGAGGCCAACTGCGCGGGAGCTTACGGGAGTCGGGGCTCATCCCGATGTTGCTGGTGCCCGGCTCGTCGAGCACGAAACCGACCCGCCACCTTTCGGTGGGGGCCGGTCAGCTCACTCCATCGAGCCAGGGAGCTGCTTCGGCTGCTTCGCCCGAGCGCCGACACCGGGCGGTAGCAGTGACGTTAAGACGTCGCTGGCCCCCAGCGATACCGGAGACGCCAGTTCGCCACCCCGTCTAGCTCTTGAGCGACTCCACGAAGGAGTGCCACGCGGGCCCGTCGAAGACCAAGGTGTGCCTGCGGCCTGGGTCCTTCATGTCTCGCACGCCCTGGCGTTGTTCGCCGAGCGCGGCGTGCTCGACGCACGCGTTGTTGCTCCCGCTGTAGCTGCTCTTGCGCCAGCCCGCTCCCTCAAACTCACCGCGCTGGGGCACTGCGTCCGTCGCCATTTTCCACTCTTCCGATCAAATCACCGATGTAGCTGCGGGACTCGACGGGCGGCATGGCAGCCGCAGACAGCTCGTCCCACATGCGCGTGAAGAGTGCCACATCAGCCTCTTGTTCCAACAACGCACCGCCAGCCATGTGCTCCAACCACACCACGTCCATGGCTGGTTGGCCTGTGAGTGTAAGTACGTGATATGGCGCGATCTGCTCCAGGGGCACTCTCGCCCGAGTGCTGAGTACCTGGATCGTAACGTTCGGCAGACGGCTCATGGCGAGTAGGTGGCGCAGCTGGTCGGCGGCGAGGCCGGGCTCGTCAGGGATGCGATGCAAAGCCGCCTCGTCGATGATTGTCCGGTACCGGAACTCGGTCCGGCGCTTCAAGAGTTCAGCTCTGCGGAGACGTGTAGCGGTGAGGACCTCAACCCGCTCATCCTCAATGTTCGCCGTGAAGATCTCCCGCATGTACCCCTCGGTCTGAAGCAGCCCAGGGACAAGCATGTTCTCGAACACCCTGGCCACGCTGGAGTCGGACTCCAGCGTCAGGAAATCCCTCAACTCATCGTGCAGTAGCGGTCCTTGCCCCTGCCACCAGTCCACTTGGTGAATCGACTTGGCCAAGCGTGCCAAGTTGTCCTTGATCGCCTGGTCTTCGACGCCGTAGTAGTCGAGCAGCAGAGCCAGGTCGAGCTGCCTGATACCGCGTCGCCCGTTCTCGATCTGGCTGATCTTGGGCTGGCCGCACATCAACTTTTCAGCGGCTTCCTTGGTGTTGATACCTGCCGCTTGACGGAGCCTCTTCAGCTCTCCACCGAGCCGCTTGCTACGCATCGTGGGCATGTCGCTCTGGGCCATGGCCACATGATGTCCGCCCCCGCTGCCCCTGTACAGCCGTCATATGTCAACCTCAATCAAACGAGTGGATAACTGTAGGAAGACTTGCCTGCGACTCACGAGTCGTCCAGCATCTTCACCAATCCCGTAGAAGCGGCAGGCAAACGACTGAACGCACGTGTGCATAAGGGCAGTTGGGCGACGTGCACTGGAGGAGCCATGGGGCGGCCTGAGATGCACCGGTACCTGCACCTGACACCCGAGGTGGTACGGACCACCAGGTGGGAAGTCGGCAAACGCCTGATCGACTGGGGATGCGAAGTCGTGGCGGACGACGTCGTGTTGATCCTCTCTGAGCTGCTCGCCAACGTGCTGGAGCACGCCGGGGACCAATGCGAACTCGGACTCTGGCGAGCAAGGAGCTGCCTCCTCGTCGAAGTGTCCGACCGGAGCCGGTTGCTCCCCGTGCTTCACGACGTCTCCCTCGGCGACGTGACCGGCCGGGGCATGCAGTTGGTGAACGCTCTGTGTCACAGCTGGTGGACGACACCGACTCCTACCGGCAAGACCGTCGGCTGCGTGTTCCGCGCAGAGCCGGCAATGGTCCGTGACGACGAAGTGCCCCCGGCTTATGAGGCTTTCTGCAACACGTATGAACGTGACCGCATGTGCACCTGGGACTCGGGAACTTGCGACTCGGCGGCCGAGCGAGACCAACTGGCCAGGGAACACTGGTCCGCACGAGGGCACGGGTTCTTCGACGTGGTGACGAGCAGCCGACTCGTCTTTCCGGAACACTCACCCCAGAAGCCTTCGGGCCTCGCACTTGTGCGCCGGCAGGAATAGCCCGCCTGACCGCCCCACGCGGTGAAGCAAACCCTCCCACTCCCGGCAGGCGCCTGCTGTTCCGCCGCCGCGACGCATGAGCCGAGACGCGGGGTCGCCCAGGCCATCTGCGCGCGGATGTACGGGGGTCGGCGCTCCTGTCGCCGTCGGCGTCAAGGTCCCGTTCGTTGGACGTGCCGCACTCACGAAGCACCCGTTCGCCTCCCGGCCGTCGGCGATCTCCTGCCGGATGCGCATGATCGATACACTGACGAGCTCAACCCCGCTTCGGGAGGACCGAGGACCGATGCTGACTCGACTCGAGATCAACGGGTTCAAGAACCTGCTGGACCTGGCCGTCGACTTCGGTCCGTTCACCTGCATCGCGGGCGAGAACGGCACCGGAAAGTCGAATGTCTTCGACGCCATTCAATTCCTGAGTCTGCTGGCCGACCAGTCCATGATGGAAGCGGCGCAAGAAGTCCGCGGGGAGCACGGCGAGCGCCACGGCGATCCACGGGACCTCTTCTGGAAAGGGTACGGACCCGGAGACCACCGGATGCGGTTCGCCGCCGAGATGATCGTGCCACAGGACATCGAGGACGACTTCGGCAGGGCCGCCAGCCCCACCACCACCTTTCTCCGGTACGAGTTGGAGATCGGCTACCAACAACCGTCCGGCTTGGACCGCTTCGGCAGGCTCACCCTCCTTCACGAGGAACTGCACCACATCAAGAAGGGCGACGCGCGGCAGCACCTCCAATTCCCGCACAGCGCCGCGAGTTTCAGGAACACCGTGCTTCTCGGTCACCGCAGCGGCGCCCCGTTCATCTCCACCACCGCGGAGTCCGGGGAGTCGATCGTCAAGATCCATCAGGACGGCGGAAGTCGAGGGCAGCCGAAGCCGGCGGCCGCCTCCAGAGCCCCCGCGACCGTCGTGTCCACGATCACCAGCAGCGACGACCCCACCATCCTCGCCGCCCGCAGAGAAATGGAGTCGTGGCGACGTCTCGCACTCGAACCGTCCGCACTCCGGAGTTCCGCGCGGTACGTCGACCCCTCGGTCATGGGGGCCGACGGTTCCCACCTTCCTGCGACACTCTTCCGGGTCGCCCACGCGGAACCGAGGACGGACCCGGAACGGATCTACGCACGCGTGGCCGGGCGGCTGTCGGACCTCATCGGCGTCCACGTCCGCGACTTGGAGGTGGACCAGGACGAGGTGCGGCAACTGCTGACGGTCAACGTGCTGGAGACCGCGGGTCTGACGCTGCCCGCTCGCAGTCTCTCCGAAGGCACGCTCCGCTTCCTCGCCCTCTGCGTTCTCCTGGAGGACCCCACCGTGCGCGGGCTGATCTGCATGGAGGAACCCGAGAACGGAATCCACCCGGCGAACCTCAACGCCATGGTCGACCTCGTGCAGGACCTTGCCGTCGACGCCCGGTCGGCGCCCGGTGCGGACAACCCCTTCCGTCAAGTGCTCATCAACACCCACTCGCCGGGCGTCCTGCAGCTCGTGCTTGCAGACGACCTGCTCTTCGCGGACACCGTCGTGCGCAAGGTGGCGGGCGGACCGCCGAGCAGGGCTCTGAGGCTCAGGCCGCTCGCCGGCACCTGGCGCGCAGGGAAGGCCGACGGTGCCTACGTCACCAAGGCCGACATCCTTCCCTACCTCACTGCTCCGGCCGGAGCACAGCTCACGCTCGACGGGGAGATCGCATGACGATGCGTGTTCTTTTCGTGGGAGAGGGAACAAGCGACAACGGTCTTGTACCGCACATCGAAAACGTGGCTGCACGCGGCGGCAGGGAAGTGTCCGTCACAGTGCCGGACTTCAGCCTGCTGCGGCCTCCGGTCGGCCACTCGGTTCAGCAGAAGCTGCAGGCCGCGCACGAACTCGGCGGCGCCTACGACCTGGTGGTGGCGCAGCGCGACGCCGATCGTGGGAGTGCGCAGGACCGCCGGGACGAGATCGAAGCCGCTGTTGTCAAAGAATGGCCGGGCGTTCACCACGTCGCAGTGGTTCCGATTCGAATGCTCGAAGCCTGGCTTCTGCTCGACGAAGCATGCCTCCGCCGCGTCGCGGAGAACCCTCGCGGCCGCGTCCCGCTGGACCTCCCGAACGGACTGGCAGCAGAGAAGATCGCCGACCCCAAGGCGCTGCTCAAGGACTCGCTCGCGCGGGCGAGCGAGTGCAGAGGAAGGCGCCTCGTCCAGTTCCAGAAGAGATTCACGCAGCACCGGCAGCGCATGCTCGAGCTTCTCGACCCCCGAGGGCCGGTGGCGTGTCTCCCGTCCTGGCAAGCCTTCATCCACGACCTTGAGGAGGCGTTCCGATCTCCACGACGTTGAGCACGGTGGGGTGCGGACCGAGTGGCAGGCGAGCAACTGCAGCGGCTCCGACGACGGCGGTACGAAGCACTCGTTCACCCCCCGGGCGTCACCACGACCCGCACCCCCGAACGCCCGGGCGCGGCCCAGGCCTCCGCGATCCTGGACAGGGGCCAGGCTTCGGTCTCCACCGTGAGGGACCCGTCGGCGAGCATCGCGAAGAGGGTCGGCAGGATCTCCGGGACGACTCTGGCGAACGCCTCGCGAGGCACGCTGCCGGCGCCCTGGCCGACGAGTTCGAGTCCTGCGCTGCGAAGAACGCCGGCCGGGAGGTCGACGGTCGGCCCGGCCATCTCGCCGATCTGCACGTAGCGGGTGCGGTGGAACTCGGCCGCCAGATCGTCACCGCCGAGTGCCCGCAACGTCTGCTGGGCCGGGCTGCCCCAGAGGTAGTCCAGCACCAGGTCGAACGGCTGCTCCGTGTGCAATCGGTGGAGCCGCGCCTCGAGTTGGTCACCCGCGGCATCGTCCGGACCGAGCTCGACGACGGAGTCCGCTCCGGACGCGGTGAGCCGGGCGAGGCGCTCGGTGTTGCGGCCGACGGCCACGACGCGGCCGGCCTGGAACCGCTGTTTCGCCAACTGCGCGGCGAGCGAGCCGGTGACCCCGGTTGCGCCGAGGACGAGCACCGACTGACCGGGGCGGACCTGCCCTGCGCACTCCAGCGCGAACCAGGCCGAGACGGCTGCGTTCGGCAACGCCGCAGCCGTGCCGTCGTCGAGCGTTTCCGGAACCTCGACGCTCGACTCCGGGTCGACCAGCATCCGCTCGGCCATCGCGCCACCGGGCGGCGTCGCCCCTGTGTACACGCGGCGGCCGTCGGGCAGGACCACGACCGCGTCCGTCCCGATCTGCCCCGGAAGGGGTAGTCGCCGGCTGGCGTAGTGCGTGCCCGCGACCAGCGCCCGCTCGATGTTCTTCAACGCCGCCGCCTGCACCTCGGCGACGACCAGGCCCTCCGCCGGGCTCGGTTCGTCGACCTCGGCGTAGCGCGGCGAGGCTCCCAACCGTTCGACGACTGCTGCTCTCACGCGTCCTCCATTATGGTTTCCAACGAAACAATAATGGGCGCCGCACGTTCGGGCAAGATGGTTTCCATGGAGACCAAGACTGGCGCCGTGGGGCAGATCGAGCAGCTGCTCGCACAGGTGGCAGGGCGCTTCACGGCGGAGGACGACACCGAGCAGCAGTGGCTCGTCGATCGGTGCTCCCCCGAAGCGGCCCGACTCGTGCCCCGACTGAGCGTGCAGGCACTGCACTTGCTCGACGCCGTCCCGGTGGAGGGCTCGATCAACGTCGTCGGACTCTCCCGGGCCACCGGCGTGCCGAAGGGCACGGTGTCGAAGCAGGTGCGCCGCCTCGTCGTCGCCGGCGCGCTCGAACGGCACCGGCTCCCGGACAACCTCAAGGAGGTGCACCTGCGCCTCGCCCCCGTGGGTGCGGAGATCCGGCAGGCGCACCGGAGCCTGCACGCCGAGATGGAGGAAGGCTTGCGCGCGTTCCTCCACCGCTACGACGAGGCAGATTTGGCCGTCATCGCCCGCGTGCTGACGGATCTTGAACGCATGCCGCGCGAGGGCTTGCGGTTTCGTCCCGATCTGCTCGACTGACGACGCAGAGCAGTCGACCTGCCGCCGGGGAAGGCTCACCACGCCCGCGCGACGCGTCCTCGAACCCGCGGTGTCTCGCTCGTATCCCGCCACGCCCGACAGCCCCTCACCTGCTCGGGAACCGGCAGTCGGGCCCGGGGCGGGTCGGAGTGCGGTCACCCGGCAGTCGAGCCGCCCTCACCCACGTACGGCGACGGGCGCCCGGCCGCCTCGACGGCCGGGCGCCTCCCTCAATCCCGGTACTCCTCCCCCGGCTCCCCGTCCTCCCCTGCCGCATGTGCCCGCAGCTCCACCCGCCGGATCTTCCCCGAGACCGTCTTCGGCAGTTCCGAGAACTCGATGAGGCGGACGCGCTGGAAGGGCGCGAGGACCGCGCGGGAGTGGGCGAAGATCTCCTTCGCCGTCGCCGGGCCCGGCTCCCAGCCCTCGGCGCAGACGATGTACGCCTTCGGGACGGCGAGGCGCAGCGGGTCGGGGGAAGGGACGACGGCGGCCTCGGCGACCGCCTCGTGCTGGAGGAGGGCGCTCTCCAGCTCGAAGGGGGAGACCTTGTAGTCGGAAGCCTTGAAGACGTCGTCGCTTCGGCCCACGTACGTCACGTAGCCGTCCTCGTCGAGGGTTCCGATGTCGCCCGTGCGGTAGTAACCCCCGGCGAGAACACGGGCGTTGCGCTCCTCGTCGCCCGCGTAGCCGGTCATGACGCCGACGGGGCGCCGGTGGAGGTCGAAGGAGATCTCGCCCTCCGTGGCGCCCGGCTCGCCCGTGACGGGGTCGAGGAGAGCGATCTCGAAACCCGGGGCCGGCTGCCCCATGGAGCCCGGCTTGACCCGCTGGCCGGGGAAGTTGCCGATGCCGACGCTCGTCTCCGTCTGGCCGAAGCCGTCGCGCACCTGCACACCCCACGCCCGTTCGACCCGCTCGATCACCTCGGGGTTGAGCGGCTCCCCCGCCGCCACCAACTCCCGGGGCGGGCGGCTGAGTTGGCCGAGATCGGCCTGGATCAGCATCCGCCAGACCGTCGGCGGCGCGCAGAAGGTGTCCACGCCCAGGCGGTCCATCTCGGACATCAGCCGGCCGGCGTCGAACCGGGTGTAGTTGTAGACGAAGATCGTCGCCTCGCCCGACCACGGGGCGAAGAAGCTGCTGTACGCGTGCTTCGCCCAGCCGGGCGAGGAGATGTTCATGTGGATGTCGCCGGGCTTGAGGCCGATCCAGTACATCGTCGACAGGTGGCCGATCGGGTACGAACCGTGCGTGTGCGCAACGAGTTTGGGGAGTGCAGTGGTTCCGGAGGTGAAGTAGAGGAGGAGGCGGTCGTCGGCGCGGGTCTCGCCCTGCGGCTCGAAGACGGCGGGCGCCGTCCGGGTCTCCGCGTAGGCGAGCCAGCCGTCCGCTGCCGTCTCGCCGCCGACGCTGATCCTGGTGTAGTCGCCGGGTACGTCGAGGAACTTCCCGGTGTCCTCGGCGCGTGCCACGACGAACCCGGCGCCGCCGCGCGCGAGGCGGTCGGCGAGGTCGGCGGGGCCGAGCAGCGGCGTCGCGGGGATCACGACGGCGCGCAGCTTCATCAGCGCCAGCAGCGTCTCCCACAGTTCGACCTGATTGCCGAGCATCAGGACCACGCCGTCGCCCGGCCCGACGCCGTGCCCGCGCAGCCAGTTGGCGACGCGGTTGGAGCGTTTGCGCATCTCCTCGAACGTCACCTGGGTCTCTCTGCCGTCCTCCTCGACGAGGTGGAGGGCGACCCGGTCGTTGCCGTCCGCGATGCGGTCGAACCAGTCGAGCGCCCAGTTGAAGTGCTCGGGGCGCGGCCACTCGAAGCGCGCACGCGCCGCGGCGTAGTCGCCCCTGTGCCGCAGCAGGGTGTCCCTTGCGGAGCGGAAGGCGCTGGTCGGTGTCTGCGCGGGCATACGTTCCTCCTCGTACCGGACACTGCTGCGTACCGCCACATCGTGTACGGGGCGCGGCACGCGCACCACCCCTGCGCTGCCGGCGGGCTCGCACGGGTGATGCTGTCCTCCCTGCCCGCCGGCAGCGCATTCGACTCCGGGCGCGGGCACCCTTTCCCGCACGCCCGGCCGGCCGCCCCGTAACGTGGGCGCGCGGGCGGTCGGTTGACGAGGGGGGGAGCACGGATGGCGCTGCGCGCGGTCGTGCGGTCCTTCGGTCCTGCGCACCGGGTGGTCGAGGTCGAGGAGTACGCGCCGCCTCCGCCGGGGCCCGGGCAGGTCGCCCTGCGGATGACGGCGGCGGCCGTCAACCCGTCGGACGTCGTCACCATCGCGGGCGCCTACCCGTCGCGCACCGGACTGCCGTTCGTGCCGGGTTACGAGGGCGTGGGGGTGGTGGAACGGGTCGGCTCCGACGTCGCCGGCATCGCGCCCGGCGCGCGGATGCTGCCGCTGGGGAGCGCGGGCGCCTGGCAGCAGGTGCGGACGGTCGAGGCGCGGTGGTGCTTCCCCGTACTCCCCGAACTCGACGACGAGCAGGCGGCGTTGGCCTATGTGAATCCGCTCACGGCCGTGCTGATGGCCCGCGGGTACGGCGTGCCGGGCGCGCGCGCCGTCGTGGACGCCGCGGGTTCCGCGATCGGACGGATGCTGCTGCGGCTGCTCTCGGAGCGCGGCTGCGCACCGGTCGCCGTGGTGCGCGGTGCGGCCGGTCGCGCGCGGCTCGCCGGGCTCGTGGACGAGTCCGAGGTGGTCTGCACCGAGGAGCAGGAGCTTGCGCCGGCGATCGATGCGCGCACCGGCGGACGCGGGCCCGCCGTCGTCTTCGACGCCGTCGGCGGGGAGCAAGGCGCCGCACTCGCCCGGGGGTTGGCGCACGGCGGCACGTTCGTCCACTACGGGCTGCTCTCCGGCGCCCCGCTCCCCGACCCGTCCCGCTACCGGCCCGACGTGCGGCTCGTCCTCTTCCGGCTGCGCGACGTCGTGCACGGGGCCGAACGACCGTGGCTGGAGAGGGCGTTGGCGGAGGCGCAGGGGCTCACCCTGGACGGGGAGACGGCCTCGCCCGTCGCCGCGCGCCACCCCCTCGCGGAGGTCCGCAGGGCGCTGGAGCACGAGGCGGCCGCGGGCCGCGCCGGGAAGGTGCTGCTGCTTCCCCAGGCCTGAGACGGGAGCGCAGGGGCGGTCGGCGCCCGTCGGGCACGCCGTGCGCCGGCGTGTGCTCCGCCGCCACACGTACGGGCGGGCCTCGCCGTACGGGCGCGTGGCGGGGCATGATCGGGGCAGGCATCCGCGGGCGCGCGCCCGAGCAGGGCGGGGTGACGCCCGGAGTCGCACCCGGGAGGCGCCCGGTGGGGCTCCGGAGGAGAGGGGCAGGGTCGGTGGCACGGGGAGACCGCGGGACCAGAGCACGCAGCGGGGCCGTCGCCGTGCGGCCGGGCCGCACGGCGCGGCGCGGTGCGGCGGGGCGCGGCAGGCGCGCGCCGGGGCTTGCCGCCTGGACGGCCGCGCTCTTCCTCGCCGTCATCACGGCGCCGCTCGCCGCGCGCGCCCTCGACGTCGACGGCCCCACCCCCCTCCCCCAACTCCTCGCCTTCCTCCCGTGGTTCCTCGCACCCGGCTGGCTGGCTCTCGCCTACGCCGCGCTGGCACGGCGCTGGCTCCTCCTCGGCTGGGCCGCCGCGGCGCTGGCGGCGACGGGCTGGTTCCTCCAGCCGTACGGCGCGGACGCGCCCGAGGGCTCGGCCGAGCGCCCGGCGGAGGCCAGGTTCCGGGTCCTCACCGCCAACCTCGAGCACGGCGGGGCGACGAGAGGTCTCGTCGAGACGCTGCGCGACGAGCGCCCGCAGCTCGTCTCGGTCCAGGAGTGCAACCCCAGGTGCGCACGCGCGCTCCGGACGGCCGAACTCCGCGACCTCTACCCGCACCGCGTCGTCGCCCCGTCCGAAGGGGCCGGCGGCTCGGCGCTGCTGAGCAGGTTCCCGCTCGGCGGGGAGACGTCCCTCGACGAGAGCCGGATGGCGATGCCGGGCGCCGTGGTGCGCATCGGCGAGAGCCGGGTGCGGGTGCAGGTCGTCCACCCCATGCCGCCCGATGTCGGCGAAACGACGGCGTGGAAGCGGGAGTTGGGCGTGCTGCGCCGGCTCGCCGAGCGGCCGCACGGCGAACCCCTGCTGATGGCGGGCGACTTCAACTCCTCGCAGGACCACGCCGCCTTCCGCGCCGTCCTCGACACCGGCCTCGACGACGCCGCGCGCCAGGCAGGCCAGTCCCGCACGCCCACGTGGCCGACGGCGACGGCGCCGCCCCTCGGCGCGCAGATCGACCATGTCCTCCTGGGCGACCGCATGGTCGCGATCGGCGCCGACTTCCTCGACCTGCCCGGCACCGACCACCGCGCCCTCGTCGCCGACGTCAAACTCTTCGCGGCGGAAGACGACTGACCAAGTGCGCGCGTTCACAAGGGAGTTGAGGAGCGCCGGACGCTCGCCTCGCGAACGCCCGGCCCCCTCTCACACCTCCAGCAGATGCTCGGGCCGCAGCGGGGTGCGCCGCAGCGCACGCCCCGTCGCCTGCCGCACCGCCGCGAGCACGGCGGGG
>NZ_AJTQ01000191.1 GCF_000262345.1 Streptomyces xiaopingdaonensis
GCGCCTCCCCGACGCCGCGCAGGCCGTACGGGGCGTGGTCGTCGGCGAGTTCGAGGACGTCGACGGGCATCGGCGGGGTGTCGAGGACGGTGGGGATCAGGTAGTCGGTGAACGACGGGTTGCGGACGGTGCCCTCGGGGCCGACGAGGATCTCCTCCATCAGCGCGAGGCCGAGCCCCTGGGTGCTGCCGCCGTGGATCTGGCCGAGGACCGCCTGCGGGTTGACCGCCTTCCCGACGTCCTGCGCGCACGCGAGCTCGACGACCTTGACGAGCCCGAGCCGGGTGTCCACCTCGACGACCGCACGGTGCGCGGCGAAGGAGTACTGCACGTGCCCGAAGCCCTGCCCCGTCTCCGGGTCGAACGGCTGCGTCGGGCGGTGCCGCCACTCGCGTTCGACGGTGAACTCCGGCTGCTCGTCGTGGAGTTCGGCGAGGAGTTGGGCGATCCCGACGAGCGGGCGGCCCTCGGCCGTCGTCACCTTCCCGCCGTGCAGCCGGAGTCCGGCGCTTCCCCAGACCGGTTCCGTCGCCGCGTAGCGCCTCCTCGCCGCGTCGAGGAGCTGCTCGCGCACCTGCGCGCAGGCGTTGCGGACGGCTCCGCCCGTGACGTAGGTCTGCCTCGACGCCGAGGTCGATCCCGCGGAGCCGACGGTGGTGTCGGCGGGCTGCAACACGACGCGCTCCACGCCGAGTTCGGTCCGCGCGATCTGGCTCTGCACGGTGACTCCGCCCTGCCCGACCTCCGCGGCGGCCGTGTGGACCGTGGCGACGGGCTCCCCGCCGACCAGCTCCAGGCGCACGCGGGCCGTCGAGTAGTCGTCGAACCCCTCGGAGAAGCCGACGTTCTTGATGCCGACCGCGTACCCGACGCCGCGCACGACGTCCTCGCCGTGCGTCGTGTTGCCCACGCCGCCCGGCAGCTCCCGCAGTTCGGCACCGCCGGCCCCGGTGTCCCAGCGCCGTCCGGGCGGCAGCGGCCGCTCCCTGACGCGCCGCAGCAGCTCGGCCACGGGCGCCGGCGAGTCGACGACCTGGCCCGTAGGCATCGTGCCGCCCTGCCGCAGCGCGTTCCGCTGCCTCAACTCCACCGGGTCCATGTCGAGTTCGGACGCGAGGCGGTCCATCTGGGCCTCGTAGGCGAAGCACGCCTGCACGGCCCCGAAGCCGCGCATCGCCCCGCACGGCGGGTTGTTGGTGAAGAGCGCCAGCGCCTCGATGTCGACGTTCTCCACCTCGTAGGGACCGGCGGCGAGCGAGGCGGCGTTGCCGACCACGGCGGGCGAGGAGGACGTGTAGGCGCCGCCGTCGAGGACGATCCGGCACTTCAGGTGCGTCAACCTGCCGTCCGCCGTGGCCCCGTGCTCGTAGTGGAGCACGGCGGGGTGGCGGTGCACGTGGCCGAGGAAGGACTCCTCGCGGTTGTAGACCATCTTCACGGGTCGCCCGGTGTGCAGGGCCAGCAGGCAGGCGTGGATCTGCATCGAGAGGTCCTCGCGCCCGCCGAAGGCCCCGCCGACGCCGGAGAGGACCATCCGCACCTTCTCCTCCGGCAGCCCGAGGACGGGCGCGATCTGCCGCCGGTCCGCGTGCAGCCACTGGGTGGCGACGTAGAGATCGACGCCGCCGTCCTCGGCCGGCACCGCGAGCCCCGACTCGGGCCCGAGGAACGCCTGGTCCTGCATCCCCACCTCGTACTCGCCCGTGACGACGACGTCCGCGCGCGCCGCTGCCGCCGCCGCGTCGCCGCGCACCACGGGCTGGCGGTGCACGACGTTGGGGTGCGGAACGTGCGCGGCGTGCGGGTCCGTGCGGTCCGGGTGGAGGAGCGGCGCGTCGGGTGCGAGCGCCGTCGACTCGTCGTGGACGACGGGGAGTTGCTCGTACTCGACGCGGATCTTCGCGGCTGCACTGCGCGCCGTCTCCGGGTGGTCGGCGGCGACGAGGGCGACGGGCTCGCCGTGGTAGCGCACGCGGTCCCCGGCGAGCGCGGGGGTGTCGGCGACCTCCAGGCCGTAGACCGTGGTGCGGGAGGGCAGGTCGTCGTGGGTGAGGACGCACTGCACGCCGGGGTGGGCGAGTGCCTCGCCGATGTCGACGGCGAGGATGCGCGCGTGCGCGTGCGTGCTGCGGAGCGTCACGGCCCAGAGCATGTCCTCGTGCCAGAGGTCGGAGGCGTACGCGAACTCCCCCGTGACTTTGAGGGTTCCGTCGGGGCGCGCCGCCGACTCGCCCACTCCTCCGGCGTGTCGGCCGTCGGTCGGGGTGGACTCGGGGCGTGTGCGGGTCGGTTGGGCCTGCATCTCACTCCTCCCCCGAGGCGCGGGCCGCGAGCCGCACCGCGTCGAGGATCTTCTCGTACCCGGTGCAGCGGCACAGGTTGCCGGCGAGCGCCTCGCGGATCTCCGCGTCGGACGGCAGCGGGTTGCGCTCCAGCAGCTCGTCGGCCGCGACGAGCAGCCCCGGCGTGCAGAACCCGCACTGGACCGCGCCCGCACGGTTGAACGCCTCCTGGACGGGCGAGAGTTGATCCGGCTCGGGTTCGCCCGAGCGCTGCCGTGCGAAGTCGGCGAGGCCCTCGACGGTGAGCACCTCGCACCCCTCCGCCTGCCCCGCCGCGACGAGGCAGGCACAGACCGGCGTACCGTCGAGCCGCACCGTGCAGGACCCGCACTCGCCCTGCTCGCAGGCGTTCTTCGAGCCGGGGAGCCCGAGCCGCTCACGCAGCACGTACAGCAGCGACTCGCCCTCCCAGACGTCGTCGGCCTCGCACCGTCGGCCGTTGACCGTGAACGTCACACGCATGCCGCTCCCCCTCCGTCGTCGTTGCCCGCCGCACCCGGCCGATACCCCGCCCAGGCCCACTCCCACGTCCGCTGCGCCATCACCCGCACCGCGTGCCTGCGGTAGGCGGCGCTGCCGCGCACGTCGTCGATCGGGTCGCACGCGGCGGCGCAGAGCGACGCGAACTCCTCGGCGACGAGCGGCGGTACCGGCTCGCCGCTCTCCCAGTACCCGCCCTCGTCGAGGATCCGGCCGAGGAACTCCTCGGCCTCCGGGGCGCGTACGGGCGTGGGCGCGGCGGAGCCGATGCCGCTGCGCACGGTGCGGCTGCCGGGGTGGAGGGCGAGCGCGAAGGCGCAGACGGCGATCGTCATCGCGTTGCGCGTGCCCACCTTCGAGAACTGCTGCGGGCCCGCCGCCGGACGTACGCGCACGGTGCGGATCAACTCGTCCTCCGCGAGCGCGTTCCGCTTCACGCCCGTGCAGAACTCCTCGACGGGGATGTGCCGGGTGCCGCGCACCGACTCGGCCTCCACGGTGGCGCCGGCGGCGAGCAGCGCGGGGTGCGCGTCGCCCGCGGGCGAGGCCGAGCCGAGGTTGCCGCCGACGCTGCCGCGGTTGCGGATCTGCGGGGAGCCGACGGTGCGGGAGGCCATCGCGAGGCCCGGCAGCACGTCGGCGAGGTCCTCGACGATCCGGGTGTACGGCACCGCGGCGCCGAGCCGCACCGCCGAGGGCGTGCGCTCCACGGCGTGCAGCTCGGGGATCGCGCTGAGGTCGAGCAGCGTGCGCGGCCTGCGGCGGCCGAAGTTGAGCTCGACCATGATGTCGGTGCCGCCGGCGAGGGGGACGGCGTCGGGGTGCTCGGCCTTCGCGGCGAGCGCCTCCTCCCAGCCGGCTGGACGCAGAAACTCCACGGTTTCCCTTCCTGGTGCTCTCCGGTTTCTCGGCGCACGGCGTGCGGGTGCGGGCGCTCACACAGTACGTACCGGCGCGGTTGCGCTACGTGCACGAGGGTGGGTGCGCGCAGCCGCGGCAGCGCGTCCTGCACCGCCGTTCCGGCCGTACCCAGTAGACCGGTCCCGCGCGCGTGCGGGGCAGTCACCGAAGCGCCGAAGCGTTTGGCCTGGCAGCCGCGAGGTCTTGTAGATTCGAACGAAGGACGGGACGCCTCCGGGGCACCGCCCCGGCCGCCGGCGCACGCGCGGCCGTCAGCAGCGACCAAGAACGGCAGGCAGAGATCCGATGCGGCTGCGCGCACTCCTGGCGACCGACTCGCTCGGTCTCCGCCTCCTCGGCGGAGAGGCCGAACTCGACCGCAGCGTCACCGGCGTGATGACGACCGACCTGCGCGATCCCAGCCGCTACCTCTCCGGCGGCGAACTCGTCCTCACCGGGCTGGCCTGGCGCCGGTCGTCCGAGGACTCGGAGTCCTTCGTCCGCATCGTCAACGAGGCAGGCGTCGCGGGCCTCGCCGCCGGCGAGGCCGAACTCGGCGCCGTACCGGACGACTTGGTCGTGGCCTGCGCCAAGCACCGGCTGCCGCTCTTCGCCGTGACGGAGGCCGTCGCCTTCGCGACCATCACCGAGCACATCGTCCGGCAGGTCTCGACGGAGCGCGCGGGCGACCTCGCCGCCGTCGTCGACCGCCACCGCAGGCTGATGTCGGCGGGACCCGCTGGCGGCGGACCCGATGCCGTGCTCGACCTCCTCCACACCGACCTCGACCTCCGCGCCTGGGTCGTCTCACCCACCGGCCGCCAGGTGGCGGGCCAGGACGGCGTCGACGAACTCCCCCCTGCACTGCGGACGGAGCTCGCCGCCGCCCACCTCGCCGCGCGCCGCGCCGGCCGGCAGGCGCCCGTGCGCACGCGGATCGACGGCGTCCCGTACGCGCTCTTCCCCGTCGGCGGCACCGAGGCCGCACCCACCGGGCGGGACGCGCTCCTCTCCGACTGGTTCCTCGCCGCGGCGGCCGACACCTCCGAGTGGCCCGCCGAGCGGCTCGACCTCCTGCACGGCGTCACCCAGCTCATCGCCGCCGAGCGCGACCGCAGGGACGCGGCGCGCACGGTGCGCAGGCGGCTCGCGAAGGAGGTGCTCGACCTCGTCGCCGGCGGGGCGCCGCCGGCCGAGGTCGCGGCCCGGCTGCGGGTCGCGGCACCGGTGCTGCTGCCCCGGCTGGGCACCGCTCCCTACTGGCAGGTGGTCGTCGCCGCGCTGGAGTGGAGCGACGACGCGGGCGCCGACACGGCATCGACAGGCGGCCCGACCGCGCGGGCCCTGTTGGAGGAGGTCCTCGCCGACCCCGGCATCCCAGGCGCCGAGGCCGGCGTCGACCGGGTCGCGGTGACGCACGAGCGGGACGAGGCCCTCGCACTCCTCCCCTTCCCCGCCTACCCCGACGAGGACCCCGAAGAGGGCGGGCACCCGCGGGCCGGGCTGCGCGCCGAGGAGTTGCAGCGCGCCGTGGGCGAATCGCTCGCCTCCGGGCTGGGGAGCGAGGGGCGGCTGACGCTCGGCTTCAGCTCCCTGGTCCGCTCGGCCGAGGGCCTCCGCGGCGCCGTCGAGGAGGCCCGCCACGCGCGGCGGGTCGCCGCGGCGCGCGCGGGGGCCGTG
>NZ_AJTQ01000192.1 GCF_000262345.1 Streptomyces xiaopingdaonensis
GGCGGCAGGGCACGAGGAGTTGGCCTCGCACGTCCTCCTCCTCCCCTTCGTCCCCGACGACGTGCGCCGCGCCTTCACCTCCCGCCTGCTCGACCCGCTCCACGACTACGACCGCAGGCACCGCGCCGAACTCGTCGCCACACTCGAGACGTTCCTCGCCTCCGACGGCTCCTGGACGCGCTGCGCCAACCGCCTCCACCTGCACGTCAACACGCTGCGGTACCGGGTGGGACGGATCGAGCAGCTCACCGGGCGCGACCTGGCACGACTGGAGGACAAGCTCGACTTCTTCCTCGCACTGCGCATGTCCTGACCACCCGCCAGACCCAAACGATCACCAACAGGCCCCGGCCGTCCGCCGGTTGGCAGAACCGATCAACGGGTAAAACTTTGTGAACTGATTCACAGCAGACCCTTGGCGCTGCCCCGCCGCTCGTGCTGAGATCTTCCACACATCCGGCTCGAAGGCGCGCTTGGGAGGCACTGTGGCGGACACCGCCATGTCAGATTCGGTACGACCCGACGGCCCGGAAGACAGCGAGGACGATCCCCTCGCGCACGCCGTATGGCGGCTCCGCTCACGAGGATGCTGGGAGGACGCCGCCGCCCTCCTCGAAGAGACCGCGCACCACCACGCCGCACCCGCGCTGCACCGCGCCGCGCTCCTCGTCGAGCGGTGCATGTACACCTCGGGCGGCTGGACGGCCGCCGAGGAAGCGCTCCGCACCGCCGAGGCGCTCGCCGCGAGCGACGACGAACGCGGCGCCGCAGCCTGCGAGCGGGGCCACCTCGCCTACGCCGCCACCGTGCTCGGCGTCCGCGACCGCACCGACGAGGCCCGCGCGGCCCTCGGCCGAGCCGCCGCGCTCATCGCCCCTTCGGCGCCCGCACGCGCCCTCCTCGACCTCCGCCGCGGCCTCCTCGCCGAGAACCTCACCGACACCCCCGACTCCGCCCAAGCCGCCTACCTGCGCGCCCACTCCGCCGCGACCGCACGCGGCGACGTCCTCCTCTCCTCCTCCACCACACGCCACCTGGCCGGCCTCGCACTCCGCTCCGGCGAGACGGCCGAGGCCCGCCAGGGGTTCGCGGAGTCGTTGCGCCTGCGCGAGGAGGCGGGCTTCCTCGTCGGCATGGCGCCGGCGCTCGCCTCGCTCGCCGAGGTCGAGCCGGAGTCCGAGGCGGAACGTCTCCGCACGGAGGCCCGCCGCCTCATCCGCCTCCTCGGCGGCGTCCCCGCGTGGCTGGCGGCGAGGTTGGAGACCGACGGGTGAATCCCGCTCCGGCGAGGAAGGGTTGAGGGCGCCCTCGGGTCACCATGCGCGCGCCCTCGGCGGAGAGCGGCACCCTCACTCCCCTTCGCGCTCCAGGTGCATGGAGAGCAGCTCCCCCGCCCGCTCCGCCTCGCCGGCCTCCAACGCGTCGAGGATCGCGCGGTGTTCGGACGCCGCCGCGACGAGCCGCGAGGCGGGCCGCAGTGCGGGCGTCCCCGCGGCGGTCCAGGCGGCCCACTGGGCACGGCGGTGCACCTCCTCCGCGAGCCCGCCGAGGCTGCCGTTTCCGCCGGCGTCCACCAGCGCACGGTGGAAGGCGCGGTCGGCCTCCGCGTAGGCGGTGCGGTCGCCCGCGGCCGCGGCCGCCATGGCCGCCTCCGCCAGGCGACGGGCCCGCTCCCGGTACCCGTCCGGCGCCGCAGCCGCGGCGCGCAGCACCGCCGGGACCTCCAACAGCGCGCGTATCTCGCGGAGTTCGGCAGCCTCCTGCGCGGTGTGCCGGCAGACGCGGAAGCCGCGGTTGGGCATCGTCTCCACCGCGCCCTCGGCCGCGAGCTGCTGCATCGCCTCGCGCACCGGGGTGGGCGAGACGCCGTACCTGGAAGCGAGCGCGGGCGCCGAGTAGACCTCGCCCGGGGCGAGTTCACCGGCGAGCAGGGCCCGGCGCAGAGCCGTGAGCACCTGGGCGCGGACCGAGTGGCGCTGCGGCGCGGGAGGCGGCTCCCCCTGCCCGGGTACGCGCGGCGGCAGCACGGGCGGGGAGGGACGCGACGCGGCGCCGTCTTCCGTACGGATCTGCTCCATCTGTCCCTCCAGGTCTCGCCAGCACCCTAGAGGCGACCGGATCCCGGGCACACCTCGCCCTCCGGCGGGCGGCGGTGCCACGGACGCAGTGCCTCGCGTTGCCGCCCGACCAACATCAGTTAAGGTAAGCCTTACCTGGTCCTGCGCGGTCGACGGGCCCTTCGGCCTCCGCTCGCCGCACGACCCGGCGCCCGCAGCTCGTCCACGTCGAACCGGTGGTGCCCATGAGTACGTACGCGCCCCCAGCGCCCGTCGCCGCTCGCCTGACGCCCTGCACCGCCGCCTACACGAGGCTCACCGAGGTGCTCCCCGCCTTCCGCGTCACGGAGGTCGTCGCCGGTGCGCCGCTGCCCGACGGGCAGGGATGGTTCAGTGGCGAGGACCTCGCGTCCGGCGGAGCCGCGCTCGACGCGTACCTGGCGCAGGAGGACGCCGCGACCCTGCGCGACCACGGCCGGCAGGCGCGGCCCGATGTCGTCGCGACCTTCGGCCTCCACCGGTACGCCTGGCCCGCGTGCCTGCTGATCACCCTCCCCTGGTTCCTCCAGCGCAGGGTGCCGCGCCTCCCCGCGGGCGCCTTCGCCTACCACCGGCGGACGGCCCGACTCGCCGTCCGCGCGGGGGAGTTCACCTGCCTCCCCGACGACCCGGCCGCGTCCTCGCCGTACGCCCGCACGGCAGACGAGGAGGGGCTGCGCGCCGCGGTGCGCGAGGCCGTCGCCGAGCATCTCGGCCCGGTGCTCGACGCGTTCAGGCGGCGCGTGCGCCGGCGTGACCGGGCGCTCTGGGGGCTCGCGACCGACGAGATCGTCGAGGGGCTCACGTACCTGGGCGGACTCCTCGGCGAGGGAGAGCGCGCGCGGCGCGAGACCGCCGCGCTGCTCCCCGGGCGCACCACGCCCTTCGCGCAGGGCGCCGACTTCCGCACCCTCACGGGGCCGGCCGGCGAGGCCCTCCCCACCCGCACCCGCGCGAGCTGCTGCATGTACTACACGCTCGAGCCCGCCGACACCTGCGTCACCTGCCCCCGCACCTGTGACAGCGAACGGGTCGAACGGCTGGCATCGGCGGGCTAGTTCGTTCGACCCGATTCCCCCCTCTCCGTGACGGAGTCAGCCCTTTGGCTGTTTCTTGCGGTGAAAACGCCAGCGGCGCCCGGTAGTTCGGCCAGGATGCTCCGCGGAAGCCAAGCGACGAAGAGCGTGCGCCGGCGCCCGGGAGATCCGGCCGGGCGGCGCCGATGGGGCAAGGGGCACCCGATGAACATGACGGATATACCGCTGAACTGGGTGCTGGTGAGCGCCGTCCTGCTGGCCGGTGCCCTGGCCGCGGTCACGTTGCTGACCCACGGCCGCCGCACAGACGCCGCCGACGGCGCGCAGGACCAGGCGGACGCACTGGAGCAGCGGCGCCGGCGCAAGGAGACCCTGTACGCGACGGCCGCCTACCTCCTCCTCTTCTGCTGCGCCGCCGTCGCGGCCGCGCTCTCCTTCCACGGACTCGTCGGCTTCGGTCGGCAGAACCTCAACCTGTCGGGCGGCTGGGAGTACTTGGTGCCCTTCGGCCTCGACGGCGCGGCGATGTTCTCCGCGATGATCGCGGTGCGCGAGGCGAGCCACGGGGACGCGTCGCTGGGCTCGCGGCTGCTGGTGTGGACCTTCGCGGCAGCAGCCGCGTGGTTCAACTGGGTGCACGCGCCCCGGGGCGCCGGCCACGCGGGGGCGCCGCAGTTCTTCGCCGGCATGTCGCTCTCGGCCGCGATCCTCTTCGACCGGGCCCTGAAGCAGACCCGCCGCGCCGCCCTCCGCGAACAGGGCCTCGTCCCCCGGCCGTTGCCGCAGATCAGGGTGGTGCGCTGGCTGCGCGCCCCGCGGGAGACCTTCGGCGCCTGGTCGCTGATGCTCCTGGAGGGCGTCCGGACGCTCGACGAGGCGGTCGACGAGGTGCGCGACGACCGGCGCCGGCAGGAGGACGACCGGCAGCGCCGGAGGGAGCAGCAGCGTTTGGAGCGAGCGAGGGTCAAAGCGCTCAACAGGCAGCACAGGCTGTGGAGTCGGGGCCGGGGCGGCGGCCGGCAGGTCGACGTCGAGCTGACGAAGGCGACTCCCGCACCCGCGCTCGCCCCCGAGCCGATACCGGGCGGCGAGGCGCGCCCGGGGCAGCTCCCGGTGACCGAGGTCGCCGGCTCGGGCAGGCGTCGCGTACTGGGTGCGGGCGAGGACGAACCGCCGCGGGAGGTCGAGGCCGAGGCGTCCGAGTCGGGACGCGAGCGGCGCAGGCGCGAGCGTCGGGAGGCCGAGGCGCGGACGCTCGGCGCGGGGCACGGCCCGCAGGGCTCGGAGGACGAGGGCACGACGGGCAAGGAATCCGCCGGCGCGGCGGCTTCGACCGCGAACGGCAGCACCGCCGGGCCGCGGCTCGCCTCGCTGGAGGAGAAACTCGCCGAGATCGAGAGGCAGTTCGGCTGACGGAGGGGGCGCGCCCTCGGGCGCGGCCCCTGCTTCCCGGGGCCGCGCCCCGGGGTCGCGAGCCGCGGGAACGCTGCGGCAGGCGGTTCACGGCAGGAACTCGACGTACCCGTCGGTGCCGTGGACACGGACGCGCTGGCCGTCGCGGATGCGCCGGGTGGCGTGGTCGACGCCCACGACGGCGGGCAGGCCGTACTCGCGGGCGACCACCGCGCCGTGCGTCATCAGGCCGCCCACCTCCGTCACCAAGCCCGCGATGCCGACGAACAGAGGCGACCAACTCGGGTCCGTGAACGGTGTGACGAGGACGTCACCCGTATCGAGATCGGCGTCCGCCATGTTCAGGACGACGCGGGCCCGCCCTTCGGCTGTCCCGGCCGAGACCGGCACCCCGGCCAGGGCGCCGTCCGGCACGTCGGCGCGCCGGTAGGCGCCCGAGACCGCCTCACCGTCGGAGGTGAGCACCCGGGGCGGCGTCAGCGCATGGTAGGAGCGGAACGCCTCCTTGCGCCGCCGGACGAGCCCGCTCTCCGCCCGGTGGGTACGCGCGGCCTCGCGGAACTCCTGGAACGTGAGGTGGAAGAAGTCCTCCCGCTCGGCGAGCACACCGGCGCGCACGAGGCGCTCGGCCTCCTCCAGCAGGGCCTTCTTGTAGACGAAGTACCGGCTGACGATCGCGTACTTCGGGTACTCCCGGTACCCGATGAAGGTGCGGACCCGGTCGATCATCCGCTTCGCCTCCTCGGCCTTTCTCTCGCCGTCGGGCAGGGCCAGCAGGCGCGACAGCACCTCCTGCTCCTTCGCCCAGGCCCGCTGCCGCCCCTCCTCGAAGCGGCGTGCGGCCGCGCCCGGCGCGAACTTCCTGACGTGGTCGAGGATCATCGGGACGAGTGTGGCCGGGCGCTCACGCCAGCGCGGCCGCGTGATGTCGATCTCGCCGACGCAGCGCATGCCGTACCGATCGAGGTAGGACTCGACGGCTTCGCGCGCCCGCGCCCCGCCGGGAAGATTCCCCAACTCGTCCAGGAAGGCACTTCCGTCGGAGCCCGGGGCGCCCCCGACACCTTCCAGGAACTCCACCACCGCCGGATACGGGCGGACGGCGTCCGCGACGTCGAGCAGCGCCAGACCCATCTCGGAGGTGACGTTGCCGGGGGCGGACAGGGTGAGCGTGTCAGCCGCGTTCTTCTCGCCCAGCCACTCCCACAGCTTCTCGTTCAACCACGAGGTGGCGTCCATCCCCGCCGTCAGCACCTGCGTGCTGAGCGGGTCGCCGAGGAGCCGCCTGTGCTCCGCCGCGGCCTCGAGCAGGAAATCGAAGAGTTCCGGCCCCGACTTGGTCCGGATGTCTCGCTCCAGCGCGGCGAGCGACGTCCGGCTGCGCTCGATCAGTTCGGCGACGAGGGCCGGGTCGGTGTCGACGGACGCCGGGCCGGGCACCAGTGGCCCGGCGGGGGACGGGCCCGGTCCGGAGGGCAGGAAGTCCGCACGGGCTAGGACGACTTCCAGCGCGTCCCTCATCAACGGGTCGCCCTTCCCGAGCATGTCCAGGACGGCGGCGCGGCTCCCGGGCGAGGCCAGGCGCGGGGTGGCGTCGACGAACAGCCGCCCGCCCGCCTCGTGCATCGGCACCATGGCCGTCATCCGCCACAGGGACAATCCCAGGGGCTTGATGGGGTCGGTCATCATCTGCTGGTGCCCGACCGAGAGATAGACCCGGTTCTCCCCGTGCCCCTCCTCGGGCAACGGGAACAGCGTGGTGACCGGCCTCGACTGCACGAACGTGAACTCGCCTCCCACCAGACACCATTCGATGTCCTGCGGCCACCCGAAGCGTGTCTCGATCCGCCGCCCGAGCCGCACCAGCCGCAGCACCTGCGCCTCCGTCAGCGCAGGCCGCTCCCGGCGCTCGGCGTCGATCGCCACGTCCCGCGTGCCGCCCCCGGGCAGCGCCTCGACGAGCCGCTGTTTCGCGGCGACCGACGCGGTGACGACCTCGCCCTGCCGGACGGTGAAGGTGTCGGGACTCACCAGGCCGGAGACCAGGGCCTCGCCGAGGCCGAACCCGGCGTCCACGGTGGCGGTCTTCCGGTCACCCGTGACGGGGTCGGCCGTGAACAGCACACCGGACGCCTGAGGGAGGACCATGCGCTGCACGACCACGGCCATGTGCACGTTGCGGTGGTCGATGCCGTTCCGCCTGCGGTAGGCCACGGCACGGTCGGTGAACAACGACGCCCAGCACCGGCTGACGTGCCGGAGTACGTCGGCCTCCCCCATGACGTTCAGGTACGTGTCCTGCTGGCCCGCGAAGGAGGCCGTGGGCAGGTCCTCCGCCGTCGCGCTGGACCGCACGGCGTAGGCGCGACCAGCGCCGTGCCGGGCGAGCGCGCCACTGACCGCCGCCGCCAACTCGGCCGGTACGGCAGCCCTTTCGATCGCGCGGCGGATCTCCCCGCCGAGCACGCGGGCGGCCTCCTCGTCGTCCGGAGCCAGCAGCGACAGCTCGTCGATCCGGTCGCCGATCGACGGATCGTCCGCCAGGGCTCGCCCGAAGGCGTCCGTCGTCACGCAGAAGCCCGCCGGCACGCGGACGCCGTCGATGCGCGACAACGCTCCCAGGTGCGCGCCCTTGCCGCCGACGAGTGCCGACTCGGTCTCGTCGGTCTCCCCGAGGTCCCGCACGTAGCCCCCGCTCATCGTGATCCCCTCCGCAACAGCCTGGTTCCCCTGCACTGCACGCGACTGACGCCGCTTTTCCGCAGGTCGCGACCTTGAGCGACGATTCTGCGCCGCCCCCGGGGCCTTGCCGCAAGGCACCCTGTGCGCTATACGTTGAGCATGGCGAGGAGAGAGTTCCTTGCCATTTCCTTTTTCCCGGAGCTGCGGTGGGTCTGCGATGCGAGGCCAGGCCCCTTCGTGCTGAGGCCACGGGCGCGGCAGCCGGCGAAGCCCCGCTGCACACAGGTGGCTTGGCAAGTGCGGACCGAGATCGCGAGTGCTCCGGCAGGTGCCGCAGCCGCGAGGGGGCGGGCTCAGCCGAGGACGCTCCGATTTCGGCGTACTCGACGACGGTTCCCCAGGCAGTCCCGTCACCGCTCCCAGCGCCGCCGACCATGGCGAGGCGCGCCTGAGCCCCCACTGCCGGGCATCGCACGGCCCCGCGCGCGTCGACCCCCGCTGTCTCGCCGCCGACGGCGCGGGCCGGGCCGACGCCCCGGGTGAGGCACATTTCGCGGCGCGGCCGCTTCCGTCCGCCCGCCACCGTCCGATGCTCGCGCGCGGTCAGGGCCGTCGCCGCACGCGGGTGCTGCGGACCGCGGGCGGCGTGGACCTCCGCACGACCGCGGCGGCCGGCAGCGCTGTGGGAGCAACCATCGACGGGTGCTTCGACTTCTCAACACCTTCCGTGACGAACCGACGCGCCCTCCTTCGCGGTGGTCGCGTCGGCGTGAGTCACGGGCTCTCCCAGACGGCCGCCGCGGTGCGGTCCTCGGGGTACGTCTCGTCGAACTCGGCCGTCCGGCCCAGGAGTTCCTCGACGTCCAGGTCGGCGAAGAAGCGCGGGAGCGACGGCGCGGGGGCGCCGGGCTTCCACACGGCGCGCAGGTGTGCGGCGAGCGGCCGGTCGTCCCGCAGGAGGCGGGCGAGCCCGGTGCTGCACAGCAGGAGCACGTCGCCGCGGCGCGCTTCGGTGGCTCGGAAGCGGTACGGCTTGGAGCGCGTGTGCGGCGCCTCCGCCTGGACTCCGCCCACCGCGGCGGCGGCGCGCGCCGGGTCGGGGGCAGCGCGGTCGGCCGCGGCGAGCGGTGCGTCGCCAGGGAGGGTGTCGGCGTCCGAGATGCCCGGCGCCGCGCCGGCGGAGGGTGCCTCCCAGGCGCGGCCCAGCGCGTGCCTGGGGTCGTCGTCCGACGTCCTGCCGTAGCGCGGACCCGTCGCGGGGAGGCGCGAGCCCGGTGCTTCGTCCTCGGGGTCCTCGGCCTCCCGCGGGGCCGGGGGTTCGAGGTCCTGCCACTCGCCCTCCCTGAGGCGGAAGAGCCCGCCCTCGCCCACGCCGAAGAAGACCCGCAGCGCGCAGGCCGGGTCCTCGGGGACGAGGAGGCAGCGGAGTTCGGCGGTGTACGTGTCGGGCGCGAGCCCGAGCGCGGCCGCCTGCGCCCGCAACTTCCCGTAGCTGCGGTCGGCGAGACGGCTGAGCCCCGACTTGAGCGCCCCGCGCCTGCCGGCCCTGATGTCCTCGCCGAGGCGCACGTGGCTGCGCCCCACGGACCGCGCGATCGAGTGGCACGCTTCGCGCGCCGCCCGGTGCGCACCGGGTATGCCGACGGGCCCCGCGGCGACGGCGACGAGGAGGAGCGCCCCCGCGCCCGTACCGAAACGCACCGTCAACAGCGCCTCGCCGCGCGGCAGTCCGCGCACCTCCGCGGCGGGGCCCCTGCGGGAGACGGCACGGACCGTGCAGGCGCCGTGGCGCCCTCCGTCGAGAACGGTGCCGGGGAGGAGATCGATGAGGGCCGACGGATCGGCCACCGGAAAGTCCGCTTCCTCGCGCGCCCCGACGCCCCCCTCGGCCACCGCCTCTTCGGGCGCGGACACCTCCCCGCCGGCGGGGAGCCCGACGGCGTCGGACATCTTCCGGGCTGCCGCGCCGCCTTCCGCTCGGGGCGGGGCGCTCTGCTCGGGCGTCCCTCGCTCCGGCGCCTCCGCGTCCGTCTGCGCGGAATCGACGTGCGGTACCGGCGGCGGCTCTTCCGCCGTACCCGGTCCGGCGCGCTCAACTCCGGGCGACGACACGTCCGCCCCTACGTCGGTCCACTCGGAGCCGACGGGCGGAACCGGCCGGAACTCCCCTGCCGCGCCCGATCCGGAACCGTCGGCCCCGGGCGACCGAACCGGCGACGGCCCGTCCGCTTCCGCTCCCGTCCGCTGCGAGCCGACGGGCGGAACCGACCGAACTTCCTCCACCGCGCCCGACCCGGCGTTCTCACCCCCCGGCGACGAGGCCGGCGACGGCACGTCCGCCCCTCTTCCCGCCCTCTCTGAACCGACGGGCGAATCCGTCCCGGCACCCTCAACTCCGGGCACCGGAGCGGACGATGCCGCTTCGCCACCGGCGCCGGACGCAGGTACTCCCCCGTCTGCGGCCTCGAGCCCCGAAGGCACCTCTTCGTCGGTGTCGAGCGCCGTGTCCCCGGGCTGGGCCGGAGATACCTCTTCGTCCGCACCGGACCCGGCGCCTCCGCGCGACCCGACCGGCGGCCCCGCGCCGGTACCGCCGTCCTCAGGCGCGTGAGGGCCCTCCGCGGAGGGCCGGGCACCGTGCCGGACGGACGAGGGCGGCGGCGCGGTGTCCGGGAAGGAGGCCGTTGCGCCGGGCGGGGTGCGGGGCGTGGGACCGGGCTGCGGGGCGGCCGGGGCGGGCGTACCGGCGTCGGCCGGTGAGCCGGGGCTCTCCCCTGTGCTCCCTCGGCGGTCGTCCGCGCCGGGTGGGGCTGCGAGCGGTGCCCTCGGGTCGGGGTTCGGCAGGGTCGCGCCCTCCCCGTCGGCGGTGCCGGCCTCCGTGGTCCCGTTCTCCTCGTGCGACTGTCCGCCCTGCTGCCGTGCGGGGCTGCCGCGCATGGTGCGGGTGACGGAGGCGAAACGGTCGTCGAGGGTGTCCTCTGTGCTGGAGCGACCGGTGTCCGGTGCGTCGGTCGCGTACAACTGGGCCCACCAGTCGTCCTGTTCGGGCCGACGCTGCCGCGGCTCCCCCTTCTCACTCATCGGGCCATTGTCCCCCGCCCGGCGGCGCCGCACGCCCGGTACCCCCGAGCCGTCCGCGGGGTCACCCTCGGTGACCAGCGCGGCAGGCGCCGACGCCCGCCGTCCGGCAGGCTTGCCCCATGTGGACGGCAGGAACGTTGGGGGCGTGGCAGGCGCCGGTCGTCGGGCTGGTGCTGCTGCTCGGCGTCTGCGGGTCCTTCCTGCCGGGGGTGCCGGGGCCGATGGCGGTGTGGGCCGCCGTCTTCTGGTGGGCGACGGCGGAGCGCGATCCGGCCGCCTGGTGGCTGCTGGGCGGCTCGACGGCGCTGCTGCTCCTCAACGCCGCGGTGCAACTGCTGCCGGGCGTGGCGCACGGTCGTCAACTGATGGGGCGGCGCGCCCTGTTGAGCGCCGGAGCCGTAGGCGTGGTCGGGTTCTTCGCCGTGCCCGTACTCGGCGGCGTCCTCGGCTTCCTGCTCGGCGCTTACCTCTGGGAGCGGACGCACCTGGGCAGCCGGGCCGCCGCCCTCGCCTCGACGCGCTCGCTGATGCGCGCCCGCGGCTGGGCCGTACTCACCGAGCTGATGGCGTGCCTGCTGGTGGCCGGCGGTTGGCTGGTCTCCCTCGCGGCGACCCGCTGAGGCCCTGCGGCGGTCCTCGGTCGTGCGACGGAGCCGGGTGCTCCCGCAGCCGGAAGCGGACTCGCTCCCCGTACGGCAGGCTGTTCCCATGACCTCTCGAACCGCCGCGGGCGACGCGGAGTTCACCGCCGCCGAGCGCGCCTACCTCAGGACCCAGCGGCTCGCCCGCCTCGCCACCGTCGACGCGAAAGGGCGCCCCCAGAACAATCCCGTGGGCTTCTACCCGCGGGACGACGGCACGGTCGTGGTCGGCGGCTGTGCGCTCGCCACCACGCGCAAGTGGCGGAACCTGAAGGGCAACCCGTGGCTCGCGCTCGTCGTCGACGACCTCGCCGGCGTGCGGCCCTGGCACGTCAGGGGCGTCGAGATCCGCGGCGAGGCCGAGCTGCGGACGGGGCCGCACGACGTCAACCCGCAGATGAGCGACGAGCTGATCGTGGTCCGTCCGCGGTGGATTCACAGCTGGGGGCTGTAGCCGGCGCGGACGGCCTTCGGCACGGCGCGAGTTGGGCGCAAGCCCCGCCTGCCGGAAGCCGGGGGCACGGTGCAGCCGACCGCCAGGCCCGGTGCGCGGTGTGGTCTGCCGCATGTCCGCACCCCGGGGCTGCCCGCTGCTCACGGTGGGCCGGTGGGAGGCCGCGTCCGCCCGAAGAACTGCGGCCGAGGCGTGCGGTCCGTTCCGCCTGCGGCAGAGGGCCGTGGTGTACAGCGGCGAAGGGGATATCCCGGAGGCGTTGGCCGAGCAACGCGGCTTGCCGCCGCCCGGTCCCCGTCAGCCCGCTCTCCTCCGGTAGCGGGTCGACAGGCCGGTCATCCGAAGCTCCTTCGCGCCCACCAGCGATCTTGTCTTCGACGGACGCTGCCCCCTGGGTGCCGCTTCCGTCCGCCCGTCGAAGAGACGGCCGTTGGGGACGAGGGACCGCCACGTCCCCGCGCCGCCTCCGTCGGCAGGCGCGGCGTCCCGCCCGAAGAGCAGTCAGCGAGCGCCCTCCAGCGAGAGGAGCAGGCGCTTGTTCTCCAGACCGCCCGCGAACCCGGTGAGCGAGCCGTCGGCCCCCACGACGCGGTGGCAAGGACGCACGATCAGCAGCGGGTTGGCCCCGACGGCGCCGCCGACGGCCCGGACGGCGTTGCGCGGGAGGCCGATCGATGCGGCGAGGGCGCCGTACGTCGTCGTCTCGCCGAAGGGCACGGAGTCGAGTGCGCGCCAGACCTGCTCGCGGAAGGCGGTGCCTGCCGTGCGGAGGGGCAGGTCGAAGCGGTGCAGCTCGCCGGCGAAGTACGCGTCGAGCTGGCGGCGCACCTCGGGGAAGGCCGCGTCGTCGCGGACGCCGGTGGCGGCGCGTTGACCGGGGACGGTCAGGCCGGCGAGCGTGTGGCCGTCGCCGGTGAGGAGGAGGTCTCCGAGGGGGCTTCGGTGGTAGGCGTGCACGGTCTGGAGGGCGGGGGCGAGGGTCATGGTGTGCTCCGGTTCGCGCGGGCGGGCCGCTTCGTCGTGGGTGGTGTGCTTCCGGCGGCTGCGCGCCACAGGTGGTGGACGGCGTACGAGCGCCAGGGCCGCCAGCGTGCGGCGTGCGGGGGTGCGCAGCCGAGCAGGGCGAGGCCGTGGCGGACGCCGGCGTCTCCCGGCAGGAAGACGTCCGGATCGCGGAGGGCGCGCATGCGGACGTAGCCGGCAGTCCAGGGGCCGATGCCGGGGAGTGAGCGGAGCGCGTGTTCGGCGTCGTCGCGGTCGGCGCCGGCCTCCAGCGGGACGGTGCCGTCGGCGAGCGCCGCCGCGAGCGCGCGGAGGGCGGTGCGGCGGGCCTCGGGCATGCCCACTTCGTCCAGCGGTGCCTCGGCGAGGGCGGCGGCGTCGGGGAACAGGTGCGTCAGGCCGCCGTCGGGGGCCGCGAGCGGCTTGCCGTACACCGCGACGAGCCGCCCGGCGAGCGTGCGCGCCGACGCGACGGTGACCTGCTGCCCGAGCACCGCGCGCACGGCGAGCTCGTGCGGCTCGGCGGCACCCGGCGAGCGCAGGCCCGGCTCCGCCGCGGCGAGCCGCGCCAACGGGCCCGAGTCCGCGAGGCGTTCGGCGACGGCGTACGGGTCGGCGTCGAGGTCGAAGAGGGACCGCAGCCGCTCGACGGCGGTGGCGAGGTCGCGCAGTTCGGTGAGGCGGAGCCGGACGTCGAGCCAGCCGCCCGGCTTCGACCGCGCCGGCTCCGCGACGGAGGCGACGCCGACGCCGTACGGAAGCGCCAGCGTGCGCCGGTAGGTACGTCGGCCGGGTTCCCCGCGCATCTCCTCGACGCCCGGGACGGCCCGGCGGCCGAGGAAGTCGAAGACCTGCGCCGCGGCGTAGGGGCCCCGGTGGGCGAGGCGCAGCGCGAGTCCTTCGCCGTCGGCCGTGCCGTGGCTGCCGCGGGGGGCTGCCGCGCGCAGGGCGCTGGGGGTGAGCGCGTAGACCTCGCGGACGGTCTCGTTGAAGCGGCGGACGCTGGAGAAGCCCGCGGCGAAGGCCACGTCGGTGACGGAGAGAGGGGTCGTCTGGAGGAGGACGCGCGCCGTGTGCGCGCGCTGGGCGCGGGCGAGCGCGACGGGTCCTGCGCCGAGCTCGGCGGTGAGTTGCCGCTGCACCTGGCGGCTGCTGTAACCGAGGCGGCGGGCGAGGCCGCCGACGCCCTCCCGGTCGACGACGCCGTCCGCGATCATGCGCATCGCCCTGCCGACGAGGTCCGCACGCAGGTCCCACTCGGCGGAACCCGGCGAGGCGTCGGGCCGGCAGCGGCGGCAGGCGCGGAACCCGGCCTGCTGCGCCGCCGCGGCCGACGGGTAGAAGCGGACGTTCTCCGGTTTCGGCGTGACGGCGGGGCAGCTCGGACGGCAGTAGATGCCGGTGCTGCGCACGGCGGTGCAGAAGACGCCGTCGAACCGCGCGTCCCTGCTGCGGACCGCCTCGTACCTGGGGTCCTGCCTGCTTTCCGCGGCGCCTGCTGCTTCCTTCACGTATTCCAGTGTGCGTCGTCCCGAGGGCGGGATCTCGCGGGAATCGGACATGGGCGTACGCCTCCGGGGCGCCGCCTACGTCTCGGTGATGTCGGGACCCTGCGGCAGCCGTTGGAGGAGGCCCCAGGTGAACTCCGCGACGAGCGAGTGGCGTTCGCCCGCCGCGTCGGGCGCC
>NZ_AJTQ01000193.1 GCF_000262345.1 Streptomyces xiaopingdaonensis
GGTGGGGGCCGAGCCCTGGAGCGGGCGGGCCGGCGCGAAGGCGCGCGCCACCTCGTCGACGGTGCAGGACCAGGGCGTGAGGTCCTCGACGGTGCGGAGCGGCACCGGCTCCGCGCCCGGCGCCCGGACGAGCCACTCGTTCCAGACGGCCCCGCCCGGAGCGGTGAGCACCTCGAAGCGGAGGTCGGGCCAGAGCGGCACGGGCCAGGTGTGCGCGGTGCTGCGCACGTCGCCGAAGGTGCGCTCCGAGGTGGCGACGGGCGGGCCGAGCGCCGAACGGTAGCGGGCCAGCGCGCCGCGGCGCGCGGGCCCGTGGACCCTCGTTTGCCACCGCCGGTTGGCCTCGCGCATCTCCTGCTGTCCGACGCCGAGCGTGCGCAGCGCCTCGGTGACGAGTCCTGGTTGGAAGTCGGCCATGCGGCGCAGCAGGACGAGCTGGAACTCCAGCGGCCCGAAGGCGCCGGGGGCGCTCATCGGCCGGCCGCGTGCGGTGTCTGGCGGTACGGGCGCATGGAAGGACGGTACCGGCACGGCTTCGCGGCGCGGTAGCGCGGATTCCGCACCGACGGCAGCGCGCATCCGGCGGAGAGCGCGCGGCGGGTGAGTACGTGCACTCAGGCGTCCGCGGGAAGCGGCCCGGCATGCTGGGGGGCGCACGCAGAAAGAACCGGAGGGACCATGACGGACACGGGAAACCAACGGCGAGCGGCCGCCTGGCGGCGGGTCCGGGCGAACCCCGCCGGCCTCGCGTACCTCGCGCTGGTGGCGGCCGCCGCGCTCTTCGCGACGGTCGACGCGGTGTGGGTCCCGCATGCCGACGCCTCGTTCGCCGGGGTGTGGGTGCTCTTCGCGACGGCGCCCGCCTCGCTGCTCGTCCTCGGCCTCGACGGGCCGTGGTTCGCCGCGGGCATCGTGCTCGCCGCGCTCGTACAGGCCGCCCTGCTCGGCGGGGCGTACAGGTGGCTCGTCGGCACGCGCCACGCACGGCGCACGGCCGACGGCACCTGAGACGCCCCGCCCCACCGACCCCCGCGGCCCGGGTTCGCCCTCGGGCC
>NZ_AJTQ01000194.1 GCF_000262345.1 Streptomyces xiaopingdaonensis
TCAGGGCTTGCGGTGCGGGCCGCGCTTGCGCTCCATCATGTGGCGTCCCAGCGCTTGGCGCTGCTTGAACAACTGCCGCTGCTCGGCGCGGAGTCGGGCGTCGCTCCGCGCGGCGATCCTGGTGTTCTCGCGGAGCAGCTTGCGGTAGCTGTCGAGGCGGCGCTGCGGCAGGCGGCCCTCTTCGATCGCCGCGAGGACGGCGCAGTCGGGCTCCGTGCGGTGGGCGCAGTCGTGGAAGCGGCACTCGGCGGCGAGCTCCTCGATCTCGGCGAAGGTGCGCTCGACGCCCTCCGCCGCGTCCCAGAGTGCCACGCCGCGCAGCCCCGGCGTATCGATGAGCACGCCGCCGCCCGCCGAGACGGGGAGCGGCAGCAGGTCGCGCGCGG
>NZ_AJTQ01000195.1 GCF_000262345.1 Streptomyces xiaopingdaonensis
GTCCCTTTCCGTCGACGGCCCGTACGGCGCCGACCTCTTGGGCCTCCTCGCCGAGGAGCGCGTTGGCGAGCGTCGACTTGCCCGCGCCCGACTGCCCGAGGAGCACCGAGGTACCGCCGGCGACGACGGCCGTGAGCACCTCGATCCCTTCGCCGGACTCGGCGCTGGCGGCGAGGACTTCGACACCGGGCAGGCCCTCCGCCGTCTCGCTCCTGAGTACGTCGACGACGCCGGGGTCCAGGAGGTCCGCCTTGGTGAGCACGACGAGCGGCTGGGCTCCGCCGGCCCAGGCGAGGGCGACGAACCGCTCCAGACGGGCGAGGTCGGGGTCCCGCTCAAGGCTGGCGAGGACGACGGCGTGGTCGACGTTGGCCGCGAGGACCTGCCCCTCGGAGCGGTTGGAGGAGGCGGAGCGGAGGAAGGCGGTGCGCCGCGGCAACAGCGCCCGGACGACGGGCTGTTGGCCGCCGGGCACCTCGCCGAGCGCGACCCAGTCGCCCGTGCAGGGGAGGCCCTCGTCCGGCGCCGCGGCGGTGACCTGGCCCGTGACGCCGAAGGCGGTGCAGCGGTTGCGGTCGACCCGGAGGATGCGCGCGGGGGCGAGGCCCTCGTCCTCGTACGGCGCGAAGGCGTCGGCCCACTCGGCGTCCCAGCCGTAGCGGTGGAGCGGCGCGTAGGGGTCGGAGGCCGGGGTGGCGGCGGGCGGGAGCGAGGACGGGCGCGGGAAGGAGGAAG
This sequence comes from Streptomyces xiaopingdaonensis, assembly GCF_000262345.1. Lineage (GTDB taxonomy): Bacteria > Actinomycetota > Actinomycetes > Streptomycetales > Streptomycetaceae > Streptomyces > Streptomyces xiaopingdaonensis. The sequence goes on from NZ_AJTQ01000195.1 coordinate 736, forward strand.
CGGAGGAGGACAAGGCGACGACCCTTCGTGGGGCAGCACCGGTGGCGCGCTCGGGCGCGGCTCGACCGGTCAGCCGGCGGCTGCGGAGGTGGACGTGACATGGATTCGGATGCGGGCAGCGCCCGGCGCAACGACGGTCATCGGTCGACACCTCCCCACTTCGGCACGGACGAGAGCAGCGGTGCGACCGCTGCGGGAACCGACGCTAGCCGCCGGGTCCCGCGGCGTGCCACTTCTTTTTCGGCGGACGGGGACGCGCCCGAGGGTCCGGGTCGGCGGCAGCCGGACCAGGCGGCGCCGGGGCAGGTCCGTTCGCCGTCGACGGAGGCGCAGGGCCGCGCGGCCGGGGCTGGGCGGCCGCCTCGGGGCTGCCCGACGGGCAGGCGCGAGGACGGCGTCGAGGGTCGGAGCGTCGGCGTGCGGCAGGGGTCGCGAGGAGCCGCCCCCGTATACGACAGGACAAGTACCGGCAGGTCACGGGCGTGTCTCAGGAGGCCGGAGGTTCGTTGGCACGAAGCGGGGGACACGGAACCGGAGTCGGACCGTGCACGGCCCCGCGGCTCCGCGAGCTGCCGTGCCCCATCGTCAAGGGCCCGGAGTGGGCCCGGGCGGAGGTGTGCCGAGCGCCGTGGAGGGCGTGCCGGTGGTGCGTCGGCGTCCGGGGCCGCCAAGTCGGCTGTAACAGCCACGTATTAGAGGCCGGGTCCGTGGAACGTTCTGCGGGCTCCTCGTGGTCCAAGTGATCAGAAAGGCTCGCCGAGCGGGCACAACGATCACAAGGAGAAACCGATGCGCGCCCAGAAGCTGGCCATCGCCGCCGTCGCCCTCGCCGCCGGCCTCTCGCTCACCGCCTGCCAGGGAGAGGACGACGCGAGTGCGAACGACTCCTCGGCGTCCTCCTCCTCGTCCGGCTCCTCCTCGTCCGGGTCCTCCTCGTCCGACTCCTCCTCGGACAACGGAGACTCCGGCGGCGACAGCGCCTCCGCGGACGGCGAATCGACGAAGACGGAGTCCGGCACCGGCGGCAGCTCCTCGGACGACGGGAAGGCGCGCCCCGGCTACGCCACCTGCCGGACCTCCCAGCTCGACATGAGCGTCAACGGCGGCATGGGCGAGGGCGACCGGGTGGTGAGCCTGGAGAACACCGCCTCGACCGCCTGCGCGCTCAAGGGCTTCCCCGGCGTCGACCTCAAGGGCAAGGACGGCACGTTCAGCGCCAACCGCAGCGACCGCAAGGCACCCATGGTCCTCGTCAAGCCCAACGAGAAGACCCGCTTCACGCTCCACACCCCGCGGAACGACACCGGGGGCTCGGGCGTCGACATCACCGAGATCGTCGTCACGCCGCCCAACGAGACCCACTCGAAGACGCTGTCGACGCGGATCAACCTGCCCGTCAGCGACACCGCCACCGACGACATCCGCGTCGACCCCGTGGGCACGGGCAAGTGACCGCATGCGCCGGCGACTTATGCGCCCGGCCCGCTCGCGGCCGCCCCGCCGGGGCGCCGAGGGCGGGCCGACGGGCGTGCAGGGTCGCCGCTACAGCCAGTCGTGTTCCCGCGCGTACCGCGCCGCCTCGTGCCGGGTCCGCGTCTGGGTCTTCTGCATCGTGTTGGAGAGGTAGTTGCGTACCGTGCCCTGCGCCAGGTGGAGTTGGGCGGCGATGTCGGCGACCGAGTAGCCCTCGCCCGTCGCCCGGAGGACGTCGATCTCGCGGTCGGTGAGCGGGCAGTCGTCGATGACGGCGCGCGCGGAGACCTCCGGGTCGATCCACCGCCTGCCCTCGTGGAGGGCGGCGATGACCGACGCGATGTGCGCCGGTTCGGCGGACTTGCTGACGAACCCCTGCACCTTGAGCTTCAGCGCCTTGCGCAGCACCCCGGGGCGTGCGTGCCGGGTCAGCATGAGGATCACCTGCTCCGGGCCGGCACGGCGGATCGCGGAGACGGCGTCGAGCCCGTCCATGCCCGGCATCTCCAGGTCGACGACGAGCACGTCGGGGCGGTGGTGGAGGGTGGCCTGCACGGCCGACGCCCCGTCCTCCGCTTCGGCGAGCACGGTGATCTCGCCTTCGTGGGGGAGCAACGAGGCGAGTGCCTTGCGCAGGAGGGCCTCGTCGTCGGCGAGCACCACGGTGGTCATCGGTCGTCCTTCCGTGTCGCGACGGCTTCGGTGCGGGGGAACTCGGCGGCGGTCAGGAACCGTCCGTCCTCCTGCTCGACCGTGAGCACGCCTCCGTCGCCCGCCACCCGGTCCCTGAGCGCCGAGAGTCCCCTCAACTCGGGCGGCGAGCCCTCCCGTACGCCGTCGTTGACGATTTCGATGCCGGACCCGGAGAGGGTGATCCGCACCTGGCCGGCCTGCGCGTGCCGCAGGATGTTGGTCGTCGTCTCCCGCAGGACCTGGCCGAGCAACTCGCCCACCCCGCTGTCGACTTCGCCCCTGCGTTCGACGGTGACGTCGATCTCTGCCGCCGTGAACAGGTTCTTCGCGTTCTCCAGCTCCGCCGACAGGTTGAGGCGCCGCTGCGCGTGGGCGAGCTCCTTGGTCCGGGTGAGGGTGTCGCCGACCAGGGCGTGGATCTCCCGCAGCTCCTCCTCGGCCCGTCCGGCGTCGCTGTGCACGAGCTTCTGGGCGAGCGCCGCCTTCAGCTTCACCACGTGGAGCGTGTGGCCCTGGATGTCGTGCAGGTCGCTGGCGAAGCGCACGCGCTCGCGTACGACGGCCAACTCCGCGTCGCGCTCCCGCGCTTCCTCCACCTGCGCGGTGAGGCGCGAGACGAGCTGGTTGAGCCCGGTGAGCACGACCGCCGCCGACGCGGTACCCGGCGCGACCACGAGGTACTGGACGAGGAGGTTCCCGATGTCGCCGCCGACGAGCACTGCCCGCGCCACGACGACCGAGGCGGCGAAGGCAACCGTTCCCGCCACCAACTTCGCGCGGTGCTGCGGCAGTTGGTGGTAGGCGACGGTGGTGGTGGCCGCCAAGCCGTAGGACGCCGCCGCGATGTTGCTCACCAGCACGGCGAAGATCCACACGGTCGCGGTGACGGCGAGGCACGGCAGCGCGGCGCGGGGCGCACGGTCCGCCGCCCACTGCGAGACGGCGACCAGCGCAGCCGCCGTGCCCGAGGCGAGAAGGACCGCCTCCCACCAGCTCTCCGAATTCTGCGCCACCAGCAGCGCCCCCACGGCGACGAGCGAAGCGGTCACGAAGCTGTGGTTGAGCGTACGGAGCTGCCCGTGGGGCTCCTCGCCCGCATCGTCCCCGTCCATGGCCCACTCGCCCTCCGGCTGCTGCACGCCGGAGCCGGAGGTCGGAAGGCGCGGGGAGATGGTGTCCATGTGCGGTCTCCGAGGTGGGGCGGAAGGCTTCGCCCTCAGTATCGTGCCCTGCCCCCGGGGCTACCAGTGACACTGCGTCACTGTCCAGGGGGCTGCGATGTCACGGCTGGGTGCTGACACGGCCGCACTGCCGCGAGGCGGGCGCCAGAGGCTGTACTCGACGGCATGACCACCACACCCGTCATCGACGTCGACCGACTCAACCTCACGTACGGCGACTTCCACGCCGTGCGGGACCTCTCCTTCCAGGTGCGCAAGGGCGAGCTCTACGCCCTCCTCGGCACCAACGGCGCGGGGAAGACCTCGACCCTGGAGACGATCGAGGGCCACCGCGTCGCCGCTTCCGGCACCGTCCGGGTCTTCGGGCGGGACCCGCGCGACCGCGGCGCCGTCCGCCCGCGGATGGGCATCATGCTCCAGGAGAGCGGCTTCTCCCCCGACTTGACGGTGCGGGAGTCCGTGCGGCTCGTCGGGCGGCTCACCCGGCGCACGGACGACGTCGCACGCGTACTCGACGTCGTCGACCTCACCCGCAAGGCCGGCACCAAGGTCGCCCAGCTCTCCGGCGGCGAGAAGCGCCGCCTCGACTTCGCCACCGCGGTGTACGGAACGCCGGAGCTGATCTTCCTCGACGAGCCGACGACCGGCCTCGACATCCAGTCGCGGGACGCCCTCTGGGACACCGTGGACGCGCTGCGCGAAGCCGGGTCCACGATCGTCCTCACCACCCACTACCTGGAGGAGGCCCAGCAGCGCGCGGACCGCATCGGGCTCATGCACAAGGGCGCCTTCCACCGGGAGGGCACCGTCCGGGAGTTGACGCAGACGCTCCCCGCCGAGATCCGCTTCTCGCTGCCCGACCCCGCACCGGCGCCTCCGCTCCACGCCGTGCGGGAGAGCGACGGGTCCTTCCTCGTCGAGACCTTCGGCCTCCAGAAGGACCTGCACCTCCTTCTCGGCTGGGCCCACGACCACGCCGTCGAACTGCGGGAGTTGCGCGCCGGACCGACCCGGCTCGACGACGTCTTCCGCTCCATCGGCAGCGACTAGTACGCGCCGAACCCGTTCTCCGCACCCTCCACGACAAGGATTCCGCCATGCTGTCGATCGCCCTCGGCGAGCTGATCCAGATCTTCCGGAACCGGCTGGTTCTGGTCACCATGTTCGTCCTCCCCGTCGCGTCGAGCGCCGGGTACATCTACCTCCACGACACCGTTCCCGGGCTCGGGCTCGGCGGCGTCGCCGCGGTGCTGCTCTTCCTCGTCGTTGCGATGGGGCTCTACACGACGACGGTCACCACGCTCGCCTCCCGGCGGCAGAACCTCTTCCTCAAGCGGCTGCGCTCCACGGCGGCGAGCGACTCCGAGATCCTCACCGGACTGCTGCTGCCGGTGACCGTCATCACGCTGGTCCAGGTGGTGGCGATCCTCGTCGTACTCGCCGTCGTCGCCGGCGGGCCGACCAACCTCTTCCTGCTGACGGCTGCCGTTCTCGCGTCCGTGGTGATGATGCTCGGCCTGGGCCTCGCCACAGCCGGGCTGACCAACTCCCCCGAGCACGCCCAGGTGACGACGATGCCGCTCCTGATCGGCACGCTGGCCGTCGCCGGCTGGGTGGGGTTCAGCGGCGCCGAGGACATGACCCTGCTCAAGCGGGCGCTCCCCGGCGGCTCCGCGAGCGAACTGGTCGTCAACGCCTGGGACGGCGGCGTCCCGTTCGCGGACTCGCTCCCCCTCCTCGCCCCCACGCTGGGCTGGGTCGTGGCCGCCGTCGCGCTGGCCTCCCGGATCTTCCGCTGGGAGCCGCGCCGGTGACGGGTACCGACGCGGGGCCCTGCAGGCACAGGGCAGTTGCGCCGACGGGACCGGCCGGGGCCTGCGCGCCGTGCAGGCACCGTCCGGTCCGGCGGCGCGACTGCCCGCCCCTGGCCGGGCGTTCGGCGCTTCAACGCCTGCCGCGCGGCCTGATACGTCCCCGTATGTCGGCGGGCGGCAGGAACTTCGGCCACCGCTCGGGGAACTCGGCCGGCGGCGCCTCCACGTTCTCGCTCTCCTCCGCCCCCTCTCCCTCGGCACCGCGCATCGCGCGCCGCGCCTCGACCGCCGCGACGACCTCGGCGGCCGCCGCCTCCCGTTCGCGCTCCTTCGCGTGCCTCGCCGCCGCGGTGGCGACGGACGGCCGGACCCGGTCGATGGCGGCGTTCACCGCGGCCCCGACGAGGACGGCGAAGGCGGAGACGCCGATCCACAGCAGTACCGCGACGGGCGCGGCGAGCGAGCCGTAGATGCTCGGCCCCTCCACGGTGCTGGCGAGGTAGAGCCGCAGCAGGAAGCTCCCCAGGATCCACATCAGCAGCGCGACGAGCGCACCCGGGATGTCCTCGCGCCAGGGCGAGCGGACGGGGACCGAGACGTGGTAGAGCGTCGTGAGGAAGACGACGGAGAGCAGCACGACCGTCGGCCAGTAGACGACGCTCACCAACCACTGCGCGTCGGGCAGCAGCCGCGCCGCCGCCTCGGGACCCGCGACCATCAGCGGCAGCGCCACGGCGCCGATCACCAGCGCCACGAGGTAGAGGACGAAGGCGAGAACGCGGGTGTGCACGATCCCGCGGTGTCCGTCGAGTCCATACATCACGGTGATGGTGTCGACGAAGACGTTGACGGCGCGCGAACCCGACCAGAGCGCGAGCGCGAAGCCGATGGAGATCACGTCCGGCCTGCCGCCGCGGATGATGTCGTCGATCAGGGGGCGCGCGAGCTGGTCGACGCCCTTGTCGGAGAGGACCGTCGCGGAGGCGTCGAGGAAGTTGCGGCGGATGGAGTCGATCGTGTCGACGCCGATCCAGGTGTCGAGGTAGCCGAGGAGGCCGACGAGGCCGAGGAGGAGCGGCGGGATGGAGATGAGCGTGAAGAACGCGGCCTCCGCCGCCAGGCCGAGCACCCGGTACTCCATACAGGAGTTGACGGTGTCCTTCAGCAGGAGCCAGGCCGTGCGTCCCTTGGGCACGTCCCGGTACTTCACATGCACCTGCGAGGGCTGCCTCGCAGGACGTTCGGGGGTCTCGTCGGCTCCGTGCACGCTCATAACGTATCTGGCCCGCCGAACCCGGATCGTCACGCGACCGCCCGGAAGGCGCCCCGCCCTGCGCGCGACGCCGGCCCGCGCGCCTGCTCGCGGCCACCGCCGTACGCTCCTTCCGCTGCTACGCGCCGGTAATTACCGTGTGCCTATGGCAGCCGCGACGCACACCGTGACCAACCAGCCCCCGCCCCTCGTCGACCACGACGTCTTCACCGCCGACCGGGCGCTCCGCGAGGGCGTCGAGCGCCACCTCCCGCCCGAGCACGCCGGAGCCGCCGCCGACGAACTGAGCGCGCTCGGGCGGCGGGCCGGCTCCGCACAGGCACAGGAGTGGGGCGCGCAGGCCAACGACAACCCGCCGGTGCTCCGCACGCACGACAGGTACGGCCACCGCATCGACGAGGTCGACTTCCACCCCGCCTGGCACCGCCTGATGGAGGAGGCCGTCGGCGCGGGGCTCACCGACCCCTGGTCGCGCCCGCACGGGCAACTCCTGCGCACCGCCGGGTTCTTCGTGTGGACGCAGGTCGAGGCGGGCCACGGCTGCCCCGTCTCGATGACGCACGCGGCGGTGCCCGCGCTCCGCAGGGAGCCCGAACTCGCCGCCGTGTGGGAGCCGTTGCTCGCCTCCCGCACCTACCGGCCGGGGCTCGACGTCCCGGCGACGGCGAAGCCGGGCGCCCTCGCCGGAATGGGCATGACGGAGAAGCAGGGCGGCAGCGACGTACGGGCCAACGCCACCCGGGCCCGACCGGCGGGCGGCGAGGGCGAGTTCACCCTCACGGGCCACAAGTGGTTCTGCTCGGCACCGATGTCGGACGCCTTCCTCGTCCTCGCGCAGACCGAGGACGGCGGCGGCCGTCCCACCTGCTTCCTCGTACCGCGCGTACTCCCCGACGGCTCCCGCAACACCTTCCGCATCCAGCGCCTCAAGGAGAAGCTGGGCAACCGCTCCAACGCGTCGAGCGAGGTCGAGTTCGACGGCACCACCTGGGCGCGCCGCGTCGGCGAGGAGGCGCGCGGCGTCTCCACCATCATCGAGATGGTCGCGGCCACCCGGCTCGACTGCGTCACCGGCTCCGCGGCACTGATGCGGCAGGCCGTCGCGCAGGCGAGCCACCACGCGGCGCACCGCACCGCCTTCGGCAAGCTCCTCGCCGACCAACCGCTGATGCAGAACGTCCTCGCCGACCTCGCCCTGGAGTCGGAGGCGGCGACGGCCCTCACCCTGCGGCTCGCCGCCGCCTACGACGCCGCCGCGGCCGGCGACGAGCAGGAGCGCGGGCTGCTGCGCATCGCGGTCCCCGCGGCGAAGTACTGGGTCACCAAGCGCTGCACCCCCACGGTGGCCGAGGCCCTCGAATGCCTCGGCGGCAACGGCTACGTCGAGGAGTCGGGCATGCCCCGGCTGCTGCGCGAGTCCCCGCTCAACTCCCTCTGGGAGGGCTCGGGCAACGTCCAGGCCCTCGACGTACTGCGCGCCCTCCAACGCGAGCCGCAGGGCTTCGACGCGTTCCTCCGCGAGATCGGCACCGCACGCGGCACCGACCACCGCCTCGACGCCGCGATCAAGGAACTCCTCACCCAACTCGGCGACTTGGAGGGCATCGAGACGAAGGCGAGGCGCCTCACCGAACAGATGGCCCTGGTCCTCCAGGGCTCCCTCCTCGTGCGCTACGCACCCCCCGAGGTGGCCGACGCCTTCTGCGCGTCGCGTCTCGGGGGCGATTGGGGTACGGCTTTCGGCACGTTGCCGTACGGGGTCGATCTGGCGGGGGTTGCGGGGCGGGTGGGGGCTGGGGTGGGGTGACGCCTTGCCTCACCCCGTGAAGCGCGCCGGGTCGGTGAACCCGGCGTCGCAGTACGGCTCTTCGCCATGGACGTACTGCGCGAGGAGCTCTCCGACACCTGCCGCGCGCTTGAACCCATGGCCGGTGTCGCCGCCCGCGACGAGGAGGTTCGGGGCGTGCGGAAGGGGGCCGAGGAGGAACTGGCCGTCGGGCGAGTCGGTGACGACGCAGGGGTCGGTCCGCACCGGGTGCGGGACGAGTCCGGGGAAGGCAGTGGCGATGCGGGGCGCCAACCGCCGTGCGGCGGCGTCGAGTCGGCCGTCGTCCGGTTGCCAGGGGAACGGTGTGTCGTCGACGAGCCCGGCCACGCCCACCTTGACGTCGTGTCCCCCTTGCGCGTCCGAGCCGTGGCCCCAGAGGTGGTCGCCGTCCGGGCGCTCCCAGACGAACGCGGGGAACCGCGGGAGCGTGAAGGCGTCCGAGGCCGGGTCGGCGGCGCGGAACCAGGTGAGCGGTGTCGGGCGCGGCACGAGCGGGAGTTCGGGGACGAGCGCGGGGAGGCCGGCGCCCGTTGCGAGCACCGCCTTGCCCGCGCGGACCTCGCCCGCCGAGGTGTGCAGGGTGACGCCGCCCGCGTCCGGCTCGACCGCGAGAACCTCGGTGCGGGTACGGACCTCGGCGCCGAGACGCCGCGCCTCCGCGACGGAGGCGCATACGGCGCGCTCCGGGTAGCAGAGGCCGGCCTCCGGGTCCCACACTCCGACGTCTCGCCGGCCGACACCGGCGAACTGCGGAAACTCCCGCCGCAGAGCGGCGGGGTCGAG
>NZ_AJTQ01000196.1 GCF_000262345.1 Streptomyces xiaopingdaonensis
CCGCCGCCTCGGCCGCCGCCAGAGCACCGCGCACCGGGCGGCTGCCGGGGGCGCCGAGCGTGAGGCAACCGGTCTGGCGCACGAGCGGTACGCCGTCCTGCCGGGCGAGTCCGCGCCAAAGGTCGAGGGTGCGTCTCGCCAGGGCGGGCAGGCCCGGGTGTTCGAGGCAGGCGACGCGGAAGAGTCGGGTCAGTCCGTGCGAGGAGCCCGACTCGTGGCCTACGTCGTGGAGTTCGAGGCCCAGGACGCGGCCTCCTCGCTCCTGCAACCGCCAGAGCGCCGCCGAGCCGAAGGCCCCCAGCCCGATGACGGCCACGTCCGCGCGAAGGTGCGCCATGCTGCCCGCTCTCCTCGTCGTTTCTCGTCCGCCCCGGACTCGGCAGCGGCGGCCGGTGCTTGGGGCGCCCCCCCTTCCGACCCTTCCGGGGAGAAACCTTTCCCACCCCCGGTCGGTAGACACAGGCAGGCAGACGCCCCGAAACGAGGTTCCACGATGTTCGCGTACAACCGCTCCTTCCTCTCCGGGTACGACTTTCTCGTTCACACCGTGAACTGCAATCTGTTCTGGCAGTGCCCGACCCGGCACGTCGTCGACCTCTACCGGCGGCACGCGGGCGCCCGGCATCTCGACATCGGTCCGGGTACGGGGGCGTTGCTGCGGCGCGCGCGGCTTTCGCCCGGGACGGCCGTGCATCTGATGGACCTCAACGAGGGGCCGCTGGAGGTGGCGCGGCGGGCGCTGCCGCGGCACCGCGTCGAGACGCACAGGCAGGACGTGCTGAAGCCGTGGGACCTCGACGAGGCGAGTATGGACTCGATCGCCATGTCCCTCGTCTTCCACGCGCTGCCGGGCGACAGCATCGGGGCGAAGTCGACCGCCGTGCAGGAGGCGTCGCGGGTGCTCGCGCCCGGGGGACGGTTCTTCGGTGCGACGATCCTCCCCCTCGGCCGGTCGGTGCGGACGACGGCGCGGGCGCGGTGGCTGATGGACTCGTACATCCGCCGGGGCGTCTTCGACAACGCGGGCGACGACGCCGACGAGCTCGACTCGGTGCTCCGCGACTCCTTCGGCACGGTCCGCAGTCGGACCAGGGGCTGCGTGGCGCTCTGGGAGGCGTGGAACTGAACGAGCCCGCCACGCAGCCGCGCCGGGCCCTCAGGGTCGTACCGGCGCCCCTTCCGCCTCGGCCACGAGGGCGGCCAGGATCTTGGCCGACTCGGCGAAGGTCGTCCTCGCGTGGAAGCGGGCGCGCGGTACGGGCACCCCGATGCGCGCGGCGATCCGGCTGCGGATCTCGACCGCGGTGAGGGAGTCGACGCCCGCTTCGGGGAAGTCCATGTCGGGTTCGAGTGCGTCGGGTTCGTGGTAGCCGAGGACGGTCGCGGTGCACTCCATGACGACGTCGAGCAGGATGCGCTCGCGCTCCGCCTCGGGCATGCGGCGCAGCCGCGCGTTCAGGTCGTTTGCGGTCAAGTCCGGTTCCTCGCTCGGGTGTCGGGACGGCCCGTCGCCCGCCCCGCCGAACGGTGTCGGCGGGGCGGACCGCGGGCCCGGGTCACAGCAGCGGCCGCAGGGCGGCCAGGAAGGCTTTCGGCCGGTCGCGGTGGAGCACGTGGCCGGCGCCCTGCACGGTGGCGACGTCGAAGCCGCGCCGCCGCAGCAACGGCTCGTCCAACGCCGGTGCCGCGCTTGGGAGTTCGGCCCGTAGGACCAGTGAGGGGACCTCGGCGGCACCCGGTGTGCACGGCATGTCGAAGGCGTGGAGGTCGACCATGGTCCGCGGGTCCCAGCGGGACCTCGCCTCGGCCTCGGCGGCGACCGCCTCGGACGGCCACTCCGGGTGCTGGGCGGCGATCTGGTCCCGCTCCGTGCCCATCAGGCGGTTCGCCGTCTCCGCCTCGGGGAGCTCCCCGACGGCCGCGATGTTCCAGTACGGCTCCGCGTAGACGAGCCGCCCCGGCGCCAACTCCTGTGCGGCCAGGGTGAGGGCGGCGGCCCCGAAGGAGTGGCCCACCGCGAGGTGGGCGCCCTTCGGGAGCGTGTCGACGAGGTCGGAAGCGAGCGCCTCCGGGCTGTAGTACCCCCGGGGGCTCCGCCCGTGGCCGCGGAGGTCGGGCGCGACGACGCGGTGGCCCCACTCCGCCAGCTCGCAGGCGATGTCGTGCCAGGTGCCGGAGTCGGCCGCGAGGCCGTGGACGAGGAGCACCGTGCGTTCGCCCTCACCCCAGGTACGTACTCTCAGCTTCACGCGGCCCCCTCCGCCGCCTCGCGCAGACGCGCCACCACGCGCCCTGCGAGCTCGGAGACCGAGGGCCCGGAGGCGACCTCGACGATGGCGAGGTCGCAGCCGAACTCCTTGCGGACCGCGCTGATCAGCTCCGTCGCCATGATGGAGTCGATGCCGAGCTGGTCGAGCGTGCGGGAGCGGTCCACGCTCCCGGGGGGAGCGCCGAGGACCCGCGCGACGACGCGGCAGAGCATCTCCTCCGCCGCACCCAGCGCCTCCTCGCGCGGCGCCTCGACGAGCCGCCGCCTGTCGGCTTCGAGCGCCGTGTGGTCCCACTGCGCGGACGCGGGGACGAGGTGGCGCAGCCGGGGCCGCTCGCGGACGTGGAGGCGGACGTCGGCGAGGCGCTCCCAGTCGATGTTGAGCACCGCAGCCACGTCCGTCCCGTCGGCGACGAGGTCCTCCAGCTCGGCGAACGCCTCCTCGCGTGCGACGAGTCCGAGTCCGCGCCGCACCACGTTCGCCGCGAGGCCGCGGTCGGCGAGCGCGCCGATGCCGCTGATCCCCGCCCACTGCACGGCGAGCCCGGGGAGCCCGGCCCTGCGCCGGGCGCGCACGACGCTCTCCGCCGCGGAGTTGGCGGCGCCGTAGGTCACCTGATGGGTGTTGCCGACGACGTTGGTCACCGACGAGTAGACGACGAAGAGGTCGAGGTCGAGATTCCTCGTCGCGGCGTCGAGGACCTGGGCGCCGCTCAGCTTCGGTGCGAGGACGGCGCGGTCGGCTTCGGCCTCGCCGTCCTCGAAGGGCCCGTCGCGGAGCACGACGGCCGCGTGGACGACGCCGCGGAGCGGGGCGCCCTCGGCCTCCAGGCGGGCGAGCAGCGCTCCGACGGCTTCGGGGTCCGCGGTGTCGACCGCGTGCGCCGTGGCTTGCGCGCCCGCCTCGCGGAGCTCCGCCAGGAGTTCGGCGGCGCCTTCGGTCGCCTCGCCCCGGCGGCTGACGAGGGCGAGGCGCCCCGCGCCGCGCTCCGCGAGCCAGCGTGCCGTCTCGGCGCCGAAACCGCTGAGTCCGCCGGTCACGAGGTAGGAGCCGTGCGGGTCGAGGGCGAGGGGGCCGCTGCGGCGGCGGACGGCGGGCAGTTCGGTGAGTCCGAGCACGGTGTGCCCCGAAGTGCGGCCCGTCCGCAGCCAGTCGACGGCCTCGGCGGCCCGCCCGGCGGTGTGGAAGCTGAACTGGAGCGGGCGGTAGGCGCCTTCGGCGACGAGCGCCGCGGCCTCGGCGAAGAGCCGGCGCGCCGCGTCCGGTCGCTCGGTGAGCAGCCACTCCGTGTCGATCGAGACGACGAGCGCCTCGCCGCCGCACGCACGCGGCGCCCGGTACCCGGGCCGCCCGTCGACGACGCGCACCAACCGGCCGCCGGCGGGGAGCAGTTCGGAGACGTCGGCGCCCGCGGGTCCCGCGCAGTCGAGGAGGACGGCGGGCGCGAACCGGCGCACGGCGCGGAGCATCGCCGGGTCGGCGGCGTCGAGCACCTCGTCGGCGCCTGCGTTGCGGAGCAGGTCGCGTTCCGCCTCCCGCTCGGCGGCGACGACGACACGCGCGCCGACGTGGCGTGCGTGCTGGACGGCGGCGAGTGCGAGGCCGCCCCCGTCGCCGTGCACGAAGAGCGTCTCGCCGGGGGCGAGTCGGGCGAGGTGCCCGAGCCCGCGGTGGACCGTGAGGAACGCGGCGGGCAGCGTGGCGGCGGCACGGAAGCCGACGTCCTCGGGGATGGGCGCGAGGAGGCCGGCAGCGGCGCGGACCCTGGTGGCGCAGGCGCCGGCGGCGAGGCCGTAGACCCGGTCGCCCGGGTGCACCCCCTCGACTCCGGGGCCGACCTCGGCGACCACCCCCGCGTACTCGGTCCCGGGCCGGTAGGCTCCCGCGCCTCCCGGGATCGGCGCCTCGCCGCCCGCCCTCGCCGCGTCGAGCGCACTGAGCGCCGCGGCGCGCACGTCCACCAGCACCTCGCCCTCGCCGGGGCGTTCGGGATCGCTCGTCTCCCAGGAGAACCGGTGCGCGTGCGGTTCGATGCGCAGCTCGCAGGGGTCCGAGCCGGCCACGGTGAGCTGCGGGCCGCTGGGCAGCAGGCGGGGGACGAAGCGGCCCCGCCCGGTGAGCAGGATCTCGTCCTCGTCGTCCGGTTCCGTCAACTCCCGTACCAGGGCGTCCGCTTCGCTCTGGAGGTCGCCCGTGCCCGGCAGGGAGACGTGGCGGAGGTCGAGGTCGGGGCGCTCCGCGTCGAGTGCGTGCGCCATGCCCCAGGTGACCGCGTCGACGGGCGAGTGCGGCGCCCGCGGTGCGGGGAGGGCGCCCGCGCTGCGGTTGACGATCCAGATCCGCGGCAGGTCGCCCGGGGTGGTGCAGGCGTCGAGGAGCGAGCGGAGCGCGGCGACGCGGTCGACCGCCTCGTCGATCTCCGTCTCGGCCGCGCACCCCTCCCAGACGAGCACGATCTCGTCGGGGCGGTCCTCCGGGGTGAGCAACTCGCCCCGCACGGCCGCGCGGACGTCCGTCTGTACGACCTCGCCGCCCGCCCGGTGCAGGCGCTCGGCGAGCGCTGCGGCGAGCGGTGCGGCCCCGGCGTCGGCCGCGACGCCCCAGCGGCGCGCGGTGGCTGGCGGCCGGGCCTCTTCGCCGGCGGCGGGGAGGGCGCGCCGGGCCAGGAGGACCGACTGGTAGGCGGCGTCGGCGTCGCTGCCGAGCCGGGTGACCTCGTCGAACCCGCACGACTCCAGGGCGGTGGTCCACCTCTCCACGTCGAGGAGCGGGGAGCCCTCGCGCAGGTCGTCGCGGAAGGACCAGAACCCTTCGAGGAGCCCGAAGGCGAGGGCGAGCGGGCGCGGGTCGTGGTTCTCGACGAGGAACAGGTCCCCGCCCGGCGCGAGCAGCGCCGCCACCCCGTGCAGCACCTGGCGCAGGTCCTCCGCGACGTGGAGGACGTTGGTCGCCACGACGAGGTCGAACTGCTCCTCGGCCAGGCCCTGTTCGGCGGCGTCGCGCTCCATGTCGAAGACCTGGCAGCGGACGAAATCGTACGCCTCGTACCGCTTCCTCGCCCGCACCACGAGGTGCGAGGAGACGTCGGTGAAGACGTACTCGGTGCGTTCGGGCGGCAGCAGGGGCAGCAGGACGGACGTCGTGGCGCCGGTGCCGCCGCCGACTTCGAGGATGCGGAGCGGCCGGTCGGCCGGCCACCCGTCGACGATCGCGTCGACGGCGGCCGCGACCCGGCGGAGGCCGAGGCGCATCAACGGCACGGCCCCGTAGGTGTACTGCGCCTGGTGCGTCGCGCCCTCGGGGAAGACGATGTTGATCGGGTCCGCGCTGCCGCTCAGCACCTCGCGGAGGTGCCTCCCGCAGCGTCCGTAGAGGAGGTACATCGGTGCGTACTGCGGCAGCTCCCTGCCGACGGCGGCGACCACGCCCTCCGGGTCCGCGGGTGCGCCGGCGCGCCACCCGTGGCCGCCGCTCTCCGTCTCGGCGGCGGTGAGCAGGCCGTGCTCCTCGGCCACGGAGGCGAGGACCGTGAGCAGGCCGCGGAAGTGCGGACGCACGCCGGCCGCGATCAGGTCGTCGAGGCCGAAGGCGCCCTGGGGGACGAAGGAGAGCAGGGCGCGCGCGGCGTAGTGCGCGGTGACCCGCATGGCGGCCTCGTCCACGGCGAAGGCCTCCGGCTCGGAGAGCACCTCGTCGAGCGAGGTGTTCTCCTCGGCCGTGGCAGCGGCCACCGCACGCGGCGAGGGGGCGGCCGAACCGCCGCCCGGCAGCGTGCGGGAGGCGGCGCGCAGCTCCGTCGTGTAGCGGCGCGCTCCCTTGGCCTCGCCGCGGAACCGCCTCCCGCGGTACCCGTCGATCTCGACGGTCACGGCCCCTTCGGCGTCGGTGACGACGAGGTCGAAGACGGCCTCCTCCTCCGTCGCCTCGCGCAGCCGCACGTGGATCTCGCCCCGCTGTGCCGGGCGGGCCCACCTGCGCACGGCGGCCACCGAGTCGGGGAGGAAGGCGTCGCGCCCGGCGCCCGGCGTGACGGCGGCCGTCGCCTGGAGCGCCGCGTCGAGGAGGGCGGGGTGGATCTCGAACTCGCCTGTGTCGTCGAGCTCGTAGGCGGCCACGGCGCGGTCTTCGGCTACGTGGAACCCCCTCAGCCGGCGGAAGGCCGGCCCGTAGTCGAGGCCGGTGTCCTGCATCCGCGCGTAGTGGTCCTCGGCGCTGCGGGTGTGTGCGCCGGCGGCTCCTCGCACCTCGGTGGCGTCGGGCGCGACGGGCCGCTCCCCGCCCAACGGGCGTACGCGGGCCTGCGCGTGGACCTGCCAGTCGCCGCCTGCCGTACGGGCGGCGACGCGCACCTCGTCGCCGTCGGTGACGGAGACCTGCGTGCGCACGTCCATCTCGGGGTCGTCCCAGGGCACCGTCAGGAGGCGGCGGATGTCGAGGCCGTACACCTCCGCGGGGCCGCCGAGCGCCTCCCGGCCGGCGGCGAGCGCCATCTCGGCGAAGGCGGCGGCCGGCATCACGACGGCGCCGGAGACCCGGTGATCGCCGAGCCAGGGCAGCCGCGCCGGTTCGACGCCGCCGTGCCAGGAGGGTTCGAGCACGGGGGCGCGCACCCCGAGGAGCGGGTGCTCGTACACCCCGAGGCCGACGCCGGAGAGCGGCGCCCAGCACTCGCCCGTCCCGTTCCAGTGGCGCTCGCGCTGCCAGGGGTGGCGCGGGAGTTCGGCCACACGCCCCCGGTGCGGGAAGAAGGCGGACCACTCCACGCGGGCGCCGGCGGCGAGGACGGCGCAGGTCGCCGCGTCCACCTGGTCCTGGCCGCCGGTCCGCACGGTCTCGGACGGGCGGAGGAGGGTCGGGACGACTGCCGTACGGCGCCGCCTGGACCCCGAGGCGCGCTTCAGGTAGCCGCGGAGCACCGGGTGCGGTGCGACCTCGACGAACACGTCGTGCCCCGCGGCCGAGAGCGCGCGCACCGCCTGTGCGAAGAGGACGGGTTCGCGGACGTTCCGCCACCAGTAGGCGGCGTCGAGCTGCTCCTCGCCGAGGGCGGCACCGGTGACCGTGGAGTAGACGGGGATGCGCGGCGGCGTGGAGGAGAGGCCGTCGAGCGCCCGGAGGAGCGGCTCCTCGACGGGATCCATCGCGCTGCTGTGGAAGGCGTAGTCGAGGTCGAGTTCGCGGAAGAAGACGCCTTCGAGCGCGAGGCGCTCGCCCAGTTCGCGGAGGGCCGCGGGGGAGCCCGCGACGTTGACGTTCTCCTCGTCGTTGATGCCGGCGATCTCCAACCGGCCGCGGAACGCGGCGAGTTCCTTCTCCGCGCGCGCGGGCGAGAGTCCGACGGCGGCCATCCTCCCCGTGCCCGCCGTCTCGCCCTGTGCCCTGCTGCGCTCCACGACGACGCGCACCGCGGACGCGAGGTCGAGCGCGCCCGCCGTGTAGTACGCCGCGACCTCCCCGACGCTGTGCCCGGCGGCGGCCGAGGGGTGCACGCCCCGCGCGGCCAACTCCGCGACGAGCCCCGCCTGTACGGCGAAGAGCGCGGGCTGCGCGTACTCGGTCCGTGCGAGGCGCGAGTGCTCGGCCGGCGCGCGCAGCTCCTCCACGACCGACCAGCCCGCGTAGGCGTGGAGCGCGTCGTCGACGCGCTCCACTTCGCTGCGGAAGGCCGGCGCCCTGTCGAGGAGGTCGGCGCCCATGCGGGCCCACTGGGAGCCGTTGCCCGAGAAGACGAAGGCGGTGCTGCCGCTGCCGACCGCGGTGCGGAGGGCGTCCGCCGGGCCGTCGGGCGCGGCGAGCGCGTCCAGTCGGGCGGCGGCCTCCTCGGGTGTGGCGGCGAGGACGGCCGTGCGGTAGCCGTGGTGGCCCCTGCGGGTGCAGGCGGTCGACGCGAGGTCGTAGAACTCGGCCGGGTCCGCGGCGCGGAGGCGTGCGGCGTGCGCGGCCGCGGCTGCGCGGGCGGCTGCCTCCGTGTGGCCCGAGACGACGAGCGGGAGCCGCTCGGGCCGGGCGGCCCGCGGGGACTCGGTGGTGTCCTGCCCGGGCGGTGCGAGCACGAGGTGCGCGTTGGCACCGCCTGCGCCGAAGGAGTTGACGCCGACCAGTCCGCGTCCCGAGGTGTCCAGCGGACGGGTGGCGCGGACGGGTGCGACGCCGAGCCCCTCGAAGTCGATCTCGGGGTTGAGGTTCTCGCAGTGGAGCGACGGGGGGATCTGCCCGTTGCGGAGGACGGCGAGGGCCTTCAGGAGCCCGGTGACGCCCGCTGCCGCCTCCAGGTGGCCGACGTTGGTCTTGACCGAGCCGATGGGGAGCGGGGTGCCGTCGCGGTACGCCCCGAGTGCGCGGCCGAGCGCGGTGCACTCGGTCAAGTCGCCTGCGAGGGTGCCCGTTCCGTGCGCTTCGAGGTAGGCGAGGTCCCGGGGTTCGGCGCCTGCCTGCGCGTAGACGGCCCGCAGCAGGTCGTGCTGGGCTTCGACGCTGGGGTGGGCGAGTCCTGAGGTGCGGCCGTCGCAGTTGGTGGCGCTGGCGAGGACGACGGCGTGGACGCGGTCGCCGTCGGCGAGCGCGTCCGAGAGACGTTTCAGCAGCACGAGGCCGCCGCCCTCCGCGCGCACGAACCCGTCGGCGTCGGCGGAGAAGGCGCGGCTGCGGCCCGTCGGCGAGAGCATCTGCGCCCTGGCCGCCATGACGAACTCGTACGGATCGAGGAGGAAGTTG
>NZ_AJTQ01000197.1 GCF_000262345.1 Streptomyces xiaopingdaonensis
CACGCCTGGTGGACGGTGATGAGCGACGAGGAGCAGGCGGTGTCGACCGTGAGGCTGGGGCCGCGCAGGTCGAAGTGGTAGGAGACGCGGTTGGCGATGGCCGTGCCCGCGCTGCCCATGGCGCTCGGGGAGTCGACTGAGGTCACGTCGCGCGCCTGGAGCCCGCCGAACGCGTGTGCGTAGACGCCGAGTTGGACGGCCGTGTCGGAGCCGCGGAGCAGCGCAGGATCGACGCCCGCGTCGTCGAAGGCCTCGACCGCCATCTCCAGGGCCATCCGCTGCTGCGGGTCGATCCTCGCCGCCTCGCGCGGCGAGATGCCGAAGAACCCCGGGTCCCACTCCTCGGCGCCTTCGAGGTACCCGCCGGCGAACGTGTAGCTCTTCCCCGGCCGCCGCGGGTCGGCGGACTCGAACCACCGTTTGTCGAACCGCTCTTCGGGCGCCTCGGTGATGAGGTCGCGTCCTTCGCTCAGGACGCGCCAGAGTGCGTCGAGCCCGTCGACCCCGCCGGGCAGCCGGCAGGCGGCTCCGATGATCGCGACGGGTTCGTGGTGCGCGGGTGACCGCTCGTTCATGTCTTCTCTCTCGGTTCGGCGTAACGCGCACGGTCGTTCGGCCGGCGCGCGGCACGGGTGGGGTGCGGCCGGCGCGGGACGGCCGGCACGCGGGGCGCGCGGAGGGGACCGGCGGTCAGGTGCCGACCGACGTCCCCTCCGGTGCGGTGGAGTCGGAGGAGCGTGCGGCGCCCGAGGGGGCGGGGAGGTGCGGGGCCTCCTGCTCGGCGGCGCGTCTGAGCGCGGCCTTGTCGACCTTGCCGACCCCGACGCGGGGCAGCGCCTCCACGAGGACGAGGCGGTCGGGGAACTTGTAGGCGGCGAGGCCCTCTTCGCCGAGGAACCCGCGCAGGCGGCGCAGCGTCAGCCGCTCCTCCCCCGCCTCCTCGGGGACGACGAAGGCGCACACGCCTTCCCCGTACAGCGGGTGCGGAAAGCCGACGACGGCGACCTCGCGCACCCCCGGATGGCGCGCGGCGACGGCCTCCACGTCGTCGGCCGGCACCTTCTCGCCCGCCCGGTTGACCACGTCCTTGAGCCGCCCCGTCACGACGACGTTGCCGTCCTCGCCGACGCGTACGAGGTCGCCCGTGCGGTAGTGGCCCTCGGGGCCGAAGCGCCCCGCCTCGGCCGCGGCCCTGCCCGCGTAGGCGGTCACGGTGCTGGGGCCGCGCGTCCACAACTCGCCCTGCTCGCCCGGGGCGACGGGGCGGCCGTCCTCGCCGACGACGAGGAGCTCGTCCCCCGAGGCCACCGGCCTGCCCTGCGTGCCGGCGACCACCTCCTGCGGGTCGTCGAGGCGCGTGAAGCAGAGCAGGCCCTCGCTCATTCCGTACACCTGCTGGAGGCGCCAGCCGATCTCGGCGGGGG